>JAICQI010000168.1 GCA_025937955.1 Pyrinomonadaceae bacterium | reverse complement strand
GTTTCTGATGGGTATTAGCTATCAAGACCCCATCTATTCTCGAACGTAGGCCGGATAAGAAAGTTGTAAGTTCGAGTCCTACCTGCGGAGCACTAATCCTTCCACATCGCAGAAGAGGCCACCGCGAAGGTGGCCTCAAGTTTTTTAGTTATTAATTAAATTAAGGCGTAATTCCTTCTAAGCGAAGAAATACAAAATGGTTAGCTTTAGGACGCTTACGCCTCCTGCACCAACCCCTGGCAATCGCCCTTGCCCGAGCTGGTTACTGAACCTTTAGAAATACGTCCCAAGCCCAGCGTCCACTCTGGTGCCCTCCAGGGCCATACACTTTTGCTCGATATCTGAACTGGTTTCCGTTCGCATCTGTGCGTTTGGATTCCTTATAGTTGAGATCAATGCCTTCGATCACGCCGGGTAGCGCCTTTAGTTCGGAAGGCTCGGAGACGCCACTATGGTTGGAATCCTGCCATAACTTGAGTTGAGAGAAGATCGCATCGCTGGCAGTAATCTTTCCATCACCATTGCCGCCGCCGCTGGGCTTATCGTACTCGGCCAAAGCAATAAATCCATTGGGTGAAGTCGCGGGAGGTTGAGGCGTCAGGTCGCCGAATAGCTCCGCACCGATGTCGATCGTGCCGTTGCCGTTACGATCGAGAACGAGGAACGCGTTAGTCGAACCTGCTGTTGTCCACGCAAGTTGTAACGGAACTCCATCGTTGAGCATATCGAAAACAACTCCGCCTGGCGCATCAGTCATTGAGAAGCCACTGCCATCGACGTCGACGACGATAGGAGACATAAAGCCGCCACCCAGGCAGTTACAGTCCTCATCGTTGTAGTCTTCACACTTACTGCGAAATGCGTTGCTTCGCGTGCAGTAATTAATAAATGTCAACCCGGTTACACAGCCCGAGGATGGGAAGGGGACGAAGTCTTGAATGCCGAGGCAATATCCAGGTTGTCCACGCTTGCAACCTCCATCGGCACCCTGGCCAGCGACTAAGCAGGGGCATTGGCCAAGGTAACATTTTCTGAAAATAATGTTGTTCGAAGGGCTACTTCCGTTACAGTAACCTCTCTCGCGATAGCACGTATTCATGGTCGCAGTGCAATTAGTGCCGCAACCGCATCGGAAGAGGTCGTCGCATTCACTGGCTAATACCGTTGAAGAGCATGCTTGTAGGTTGCACGCTTGCACCTCTCGGGCAACTGCGAGGTGGAAAGCTGCCCAAGTCATCAAAACAAGGCCGGCGATGCCCAGAAGTCCATAACTCATATCAAGCGGTCTACTCTTCATTTTTAGCTCCTTGTGAAGATGCGAGAGATTTGATCAATTCAACTCTCGCTGAAACTCTGGCATCAAAATAGGACCATTCTACTTAACGTCTGTGATTCGGCGTTCAATGGGGAGCTTTTGAGCGTCGACGGTCAAGATCTCGACGCATTGAGTCTGCCGCATCATGCTTTCCATCGTCTTCGAGAGCTTTCATCTTGTTCTTGAAAGCATCGTATTTAACTGGGCCCTTGGGAACCGAGGTGAATACGTCTTCAGCCGGATTGCCCAATGTGAGTTGCACCATTTCGGTGGCTGAAACACCGTGAGGCGCAACTTTCACCGACCTGATCGGGTAGTTGTCCAGTTCCGGCGCGTAATACTCTTCCTCGTACGAACCATTGTTGTCGACTTCATAGCGCAACACGTAAGTGTTGAAACCCTGGACCACTTCCTCTCTAACGAATTTAGGATCACTATGACTATCGACAATAGGAACGAGCGAAGTTACTTCCGCCGACGGCATTGCCGAAAGGAATTCCAACTCACCTTTCCCCCGGTCTTGAAAGACCCCATCTCCTGGAATGCCAAACGTAATCTGTTCCTTTATCACTTTGCCATCATTCTTGTATGCAGTTCGAACCTCCTTCCAGGTTCCATCCGACTTTTGGTTTCTGACTCTAATCACATAATCGGATTGCTGCGGGTTCGCCTGCTCCTTCGGATCGTTCAACTTTATGGTCTCTTTCGTCACTATCGTGAAGCCTTTTGCGGGCCTTGTTTTTGGTCCCTTCGGTGGCAAAGCGTAGGCGATTACCGCTGAAACCACTCCAGAAACAAAAAGAGCGATCGTTAGGACTCGGATCCTCCTTGAGCGAATTTTATTCATGTTTTCCTCCCGAGGTTAGGTCAAAGCAGACGCACTCAAAGTTTGAATCAATAGGATTTATGAACTTGGAAAACTCGCCTTGGGATGTGCGAGTGTGAGTCTCAAGAAATGAAGCGGCAACCTTTCCAGCGTGCTGAAAAGCACGTTCCAGACCTTGCTGTTCACTCAGCGAAGGTTCAAGCTTAACGGTTTGCCCTGACACAAGAAAACCTTGGCGCACGTTAAGAACTTCACCGTTTTTGTTGACGACCACTTTCACGTTTCCCTCAAAAACCTTAATCCCCTTGATAGTCGCTCGGTATCCAAAGAAAAGCATGACTATTGGTACGCTTTCGGTTCTGCCGATAGACCATCGCCTTACTCGATCACGATGTCGGGACTATATTCGCCGTGTGGTGTCGAAGTCTTTGGGCAAGTCTTAAGGAGTTATGAACGAGTTCTAAATGTTTAAGAGATGGAGCTCCTGCGAAATTGATCGTCTGTACGGAAGCAATAGAGTGCCAACGGTGGCAACGGGAGGATTGACCAGAGGATGAATATGCCTCGGGCTCTTTACGGGTTTATTCATTGACCCGTGCTTCAGGGAAAATGTTTACACTGGTCACTATTCGGAGCTAGAATTTGCCGCGATAACAGCTCAGCCCAATACGCAGAACCTCCGAATCCCGATGGCGGCAATAACGATCCTCAGGATCAATAATCCTTGCACCATTCAGTACAGAGTTATCCCGAGTTATGAAACGATCGATAGAGCGAAATGACAATCTCTACCAGTTCGGTCCTTTCTGTCTGAATGCAGGCGAGCGCGTACTGCTGCGAGACGGCCGGCTAGTGCCTTTGCCGCCGAAGGCATTGAGCACACTGCTCGTGCTTGTCCGGAACATGGGACACGTGGTGGAAAAGGAAGTTCTGATGGCTGAAGTCTGGCCTGATGAAGATGTCGAAGAGGGAAATCTCGCGCAGCACATCTGTACGCTGCGGAAAGCATTGGGAGAGAACCCAAACTACATTGAAACGATCCCCCGGAGGGGCTATCGCTTTCTAGAGCCGACGAGCGGAGTCCACCACCCTTCGAAGCGCTACATGGCGAAGGCCGAAGCACATCAAGTCTATCTCAAAGCTCGATACTGCTGGAGTAAGCACACAACAAACGGTCTCAAGGAGGCGATAGTTTACTTCTGGCAAGCGATAGATTTGGAACCTAACTATGCCCTTGCTTATGCGGGGATAGTGGACTGTTATCTAAGGCTGGCGACCAATTATCTTCCGCCCACTGACGCTTTGCCGAAGTCGGCGGCTGCAATGCGAACACAGGCATCAGATGAGATTCTTCCCGAGACGACGGCTTCCGTAAAGATACGATGCGACTGGGATCGCGAGATTGCGAAGAGAGAGTACAAGCGTGCCGATGAACTCAAGTTGGACTATCCAGCGATCCACCAATGGCGTGCGGCCTATCGGTTTTCGCTGGACTTTTACAACCAGACTTTGATGAAAACGGAACGGGCGTCAGATTCCATTACAATTGGTTCACAAAGGTCACCCTCTGATTTGACACTCCCTCGGTTCGAGTCCGCAAGCCTGACACCGACTGAGGAAGTGCAGGTCTTCTGCGTCATCGCCCGTGAGCAGATGGATGCCGGAAACTATGACGCTACTTGTGCCGTGCTGGAACGTTGGTGGACCATGGGCGAGTGGCCCAAGATTGATGGATTGAATTCCCCCTTGTCCGCGGACTTGCTCTTCACGGTGGGAACGCTCGCAGGATTTGTGGCCAGCGCGAGGCAAGTGCCAAGAGGACAAAAGCACGCTGAGGAATTGCTTAATGGAGCGATCGGCCTCTTTGAGCATCTCGGTTCCAGGACGCTATCTGCGGAGGCCCGAATCGAACTGGCCCTCTGTTACCAAAGGGAGGGCATGCTCGATCTTGCGCGCACCACTCTACAGGCTGCGCTTGAGGCGTTATCAAATGAGGAATATGAGATCAGACGTTTCGCCCTTCTGAGGTTGGCTGCGGTCGAGTGGCAAGCCGGGCGCCTTCATGTCTCACTCGAGCGACTGAAGGAAACGGATGAGCTTGTGGAGTTGGCGAGTCCGTCGAACAACGGTCGCTACCATCACTATTGGGGCACAATCCTCCAGACTCTTGAAACCGCTGAAACGCGCGGTGAGTCTTTAAACCTGGCGCTTGAGCATTACCTGCAGGCTATCGACCAGTATGAGGCTATTGGCAATCATCGTTTTGCCGCAATTGCAGAGAATAACCACGGATATCTGCTCGTAACTCTCCAGCGTCTCGATGAAGCCGAAATGCACTTTGTCCGCGCTCGAAAGTTGTTTGCCGCATTTGATGACAAGCGCAGATGCGCACAAGTCGACGACTCACTGGCCCATCTACACCTGGCCGCAGCACGATTCGAGCTGGCTGAGCAGGCAGCCGGACAGTCTGTCAAGACCCTGGAGATGGGTGGGTTGGATGGGTTCCTTGCTGAGTCCCTAACGACGCAAGGACTGGTGTTGTGCAAGCTCGGACGTCATCGCGAAGCGAAACGAATTCTGGATCGGGCGCATCAGATTGCTGACCGCTGTGGTGATAGTGAGAGCGCGTGTAGTGCACTCCTGACAATTATTGAGGAGATGGGCGCGTCCTTGGATGAAGACGAAAGCATTGAACTGGCGGCTCAATTGGATCGGTTTCTGGCCAGCTCGCAAAAAGCCTCAACGATTGAACGGATCAGGAAATGTCGGGAGCTTGTCAGCCCGACCCCGGCTCTTCGGAAGTATAGCGAGAGCGCATGAAACACGCTATGAGCAGGATCGTTTGTTTTGGACTGCCTATGTTATTTCGCCGGTAGCAGGGAGATCCTGCAATCGCCGAATGGCGCTGAGCATTTCCGCCCTTGGCGTCAAGAAGAAGTTGCGAAGATTGTCCAGTGTGGGGAGCACTTATCCTTATAGATTGGCAGAGAAGGCCCCTCCTCAAAGGGGCCTGATTTGTCGAGCTGGCACCCATTGACTTTTGATCGCCTTGGCGGTATGTTCCGCACGTTTCGTATTTTTGGTTGACCATTAAGCGCCTCTGCTTCCTTGCACACTCGCTTAATCAGCCTAATCCAAAGTCACGTTCATCAGATCTAAAACGTTCCGGTACGTCTGCGTCAATTTAACTAAATCGCTTTGACTAACTCTTGCAATCCTGCTGAGGAGATACGTTATGTCTAAGAAATGCGGAAGAATATTATTGATTTTAAGTTGTGTTGCGTTTTTTAGCTTACCCATCCACGCTCAATCAGACTGGGACAGACTTGAACCTGCGACTCCAGCGAGGATATGGAGAGTCAACGATACACGGCGATTAACTACTGTTGCCTTTTCGCCTACGTCGTATGACGAAATGACCCGGATTTCTGTCTCCCTCGAAACGATAGTTATCTATGATGACCGGGACCTTCTGGGGGATAATGCGGAGGTTGCTGTCATCGCTAGATTGAAAGAAGGAGATATCGGTACTAACGAGCCGATTCTTCTCAATGCCGTACAGGCAAGAAGGCAACAGGCTTCTACGATAGATGTTCCATTGATTGGTTCACGGTTCTGGACCGGCACTACAAAGTATTCGATCGGCTTAGAGTTGTGGGAGATTGATAGCGAAAAGGTATAGCTAAAGCTCGGGTCACAAGAGTACAGCTATGGGGGCATCAAAACCCTATTGAGAGGCCTAACTGGTAGTGCAACTTCTGCGGCACTCACACCACACGAAACCGCTCTGACTTCGTTCCTTCAACCACTCCTGATGGCAGTGGTCAAACACTTCGAGAAGCCTGACTCAATCCTTAGAGTTAAGTTTTTTGCGGGTACAGCTAATGATCCTGGTCAGCCTGCCTTGCTCCCGTTGGTACCAGGTCGCTACGTGATCGAATATCCCGCGCGACCTGGAAATCGGTCTTTAGCCTCTAACCTATTGCTTAACTCAGATTATACCGTTGCGCCGAATCAGCAACTGCCCTCTGGAAACAGATTGCCGAACTATGTTGTTGTCCGTGTTGATGTAAGCCAAGGTAATCCACAGGTGTATCGGTCAGACCTGATTGCATTCCGCGACAGGATACGAACACAGTCGGAAGTACTCCTGCCGTCGGCGCTCAGAAACATCGTTCAAGGGCAAACTCCCACAGATCTTTTAATCGGGCAGTTAGAACTCAATGACCTTAAGAAACGATACGAAATTCGTTTAGCGCGAGAGACGGCAAATCCTATCAATGCTCTGCAGTGGTTTGTTGATGAAGTGGAGGTCAATCGTCGAAACTCAGGGAACGCGGGTACACCTATTTTTTCCAGCCACCAACTGCGAGATGCTGTGGGTTTTGTGTCGGATCGAATGCGGATTGCGCCTACATTGGATACGGATGACCCCACAAAAGTGTTCGAAGCTTGGCGTGAACTTATTAGATCTGCGTCGGTGACGGGTGGAATGCCCGTCAGGACTTTCGTTAAGGACAATACGAACGTCTTTGACGTTAGCTCTGGTTTTGACGCCTGGCACTATGATCGACTGACCTCGCGTATTCGAGCGATTAGAAATGCAAACCCGTCCAACGAGATCGCATTTGTTTCACAATCGAAGGCCGAACTGCGAGCCTTCCTACAAACTGTCGAAGAGACGGATCCTCGGCGAAGACTGACATCTTCAGAGCGACAGGGCGTCCTGACAAAATTCCGCGAACTCTTCGTTGACGAGCCAGGTGCCCTTGGATCGCCGTCAGTCGATGGTTCAGATCAAGCTCGAGCGCGTGCACTTTCGGAGTGGATTCGTGCACCGCAGTTATCATTTGAAGTTCTTTCAAATAATCAAGACACGTTGCGGCTGCGAGCTGTTAATTGGGTGCCTTCAATAATTTCGAAAGCGAACCGTGCCCTAGAGGAACTTCACCGAGATAATCCCAACAACAGCAATCCACTACCAGCACTCTACAATCAGGTATTGGCGCCCGTTATTAATGCCTTGGAAAGCACAGATCCGGCATTTGTGAGCGCTGAAAACAAACAAATACTGGCGAATTGGTTGGCACAGCATAGCGTGGAGAATTTTGGCACCGACGCACAACGATGGAGGACGTACTATAACGATGGGCAGTTGTACGTCTATAAGATTAGCGGTGATATTACGATAGTTCGTGAGAGCCCTTTCCGCAACGCACTGTTGGCTATCAATCGACTGGTTGAAGATCTACTAGGACGTTTTCGCCAAGATCCTAATTTCGAGATGCGCGCGAGTGTTCTACGGCCGCGACTGGCACCGATCAGGGATCTCCTTAGAAGCTTCACTGGACAGCCGGAAAGGAAGTTGCTAAATGGGTTTGCACCAATTGCAACGTTCACCTCAAAAACACAGTTTAGCGAACTAGTAGATGCTCGTGTCGGGTCTACCTATTTCGTAACCTTTAAGAATGGACAGCTTTATTCCTCGCAGGAGGAATTCTTCGATCCGGCTGACATCGTAGATAAGCTTGGGCAATTCGCGTCGCTGACAGATAACGAAAGGGAAAAGCAGTTATGGCGCGCTATCCGGTACCTAACTTCTCAAAATGCCAACGAAGCAAGTAAAGCCGAGATTCTCGGCTTGCTGACAGGCGTCCAAGGCGTTACTGATTTCGTGCCGACCACTCAGGAGGCGAGCTTCAATCTTGAGGATTGGCAGCGATGGTACTTCGAGCAGAGGGTTACATGGAATGCAACTGCACGAAGGTATGTTCGAACTATTGTTCCCTTAGTAACTTGAGGGGAGAATTCTAGTTTGAGCAACGGCTTTCAATCTTTCCCAGTCCTTAGTCTCGTTTAGACGACAACACCTAATAGCTGGAGCAGACGGTTATTTCTTCAGTTTGTATCAGCAAGAAGTTGTGAAGATTGTCCACTGTGGGCTATCACGATCCCACGTTGCACTCTTAGGCGCTTACGCACCAATTGCTTGCGACTCAGTGAGTGCCAGATTACGGCGCTTCTCGCAAGTATTGGAAGAATCTGAGCACTTCTGTGGTTGGCGTCAACAACCAGTTGCGAAGATTGTCCAGTGTGGGGAGCACTACTTTCCTAAGACAGAGGTCGCTCTTGAGAGCGGCCTTTTGCTTTAACAGACTGTCGTAAACCGGGAGACGCAATGAATTCCCGGAATATGAGTTAGAATTCACACGAAGCCTATGGAGTGTCCTAAGTGCATAGACGTTATCGAGCGGCCTGAGCTTCCACATGAGCTTTTCCGAAAGCTGGAGGTGCTCGCCTCTCTCTTTAACCTCACGCGACCCAAGCAGTAAGCTAGAACTCAGACGCTTTCTCTCGGTTACGAGCTATCGACTTGTGGAGGTTGACGTCAGAAATAAGTTGCGAAGAGTGAAAGAATGACTGTCTGAAGGAATGTGTATTTATTTGGATTTGCACCCATCGGATATGCAGTGACACCGATAACGCCAGCGATAGCCCAAATGGCATGAAAAACCAAACGCCCATTGGAATGAGGGAACGACACTTATCCGCAATTGACAACCACTTCGCCTGACCCAATTATCTGGGGGATCGGCTTAACCAAGGAGGGCTATCGTGCCTAGACCAAACTTCATCGAGTTGCCCGCACCCGACCTCGCGGCGAGCCAGACCTTTTTCGAAACGGTGTTCGGCATGACGATGACCGGCTTCGGGCCGACGTATGCATGCACACTCACTGGGGACGTGGACATTGGACTCCAAGCAGACCAACAGGAGGCCACCAAAGCCCCTCTCCCCGTGATCGAGGTGAAGGATTTGGAGGCAACGCTCGCCGCAGTCACAGCGACCGGCGCGCCCGTCACCAAACCGATCTTCAGCTTCCCCGGCGGCCGGCGCTTCCATTTCCTCGACCCGGGCGGCAACGAACTGGCGGCTATGCAGGTAGATGAACAGTGACCCACCCTATTACTCTTGTTTCGTGACTCGAAGATCAAGATGCCGTACTAAGCGCTATCGCTAATGTTGGATAAAACTGAGCATTTCTGCCGATGGCGTCAGCAAAAAGTTGCGAAGATTGTCCACTCTGGGCTTCACGATTACACGTTGTACTCGTAGGCGCTTACGTGCGACTCGCAGTGACTGGCAGATTTAGGGCGCTTCTAGCAACTGCTGGAGGAAATTGTGC
Source organism: Pyrinomonadaceae bacterium (assembly GCA_025937955.1). Lineage (GTDB taxonomy): Bacteria > Acidobacteriota > Blastocatellia > Pyrinomonadales > Pyrinomonadaceae > PSRF01. Next base: position 254 of record JAICQI010000168.1, on the reverse strand, counting down.
GCTTCTGTGGTTGTGGTCAAGAAAAAGTTGCGAAGATTGTCCACTGTGGGGATGCTTTTTGTGCTACTCATTGTACTGTCTTGAACTTCCATGAACATTCGTATGTTTAGGCACTAACCATGGTTAGCAAACAAAGTGCATCGCTTTAGCGGTGCACTTTGTTTGCTAAAATCTACTTCTTTCTGAAACGACGGCGGAGCCCCGCCGCAGCTCCCATAAGACCCGTTCCCAATAGCAGCATGCTGGCTGGCTCC
>JAICQI010000728.1 GCA_025937955.1 Pyrinomonadaceae bacterium | reverse complement strand
GGGAAGGATAGGTCGACCGCGGCCACCCTGCTTGTTGTGTAGCAGCACTGTATGCGCATAGAACATCGGTGTCAGTACGTTCGCGCACAGTTTTAATTCATATATTTCCGGTGTAAACCAAACTGTGCAAAACGTTTTATACACGTACGGTAACACCTATGATTCTGCTGTACGGATCCGAACAAAGAGCGTAGAATCGTTGAACCCACAGCCAGACATCCCCCGTCAATTTCATCATCCGAGTTCTCTAGTGCGGCTGGGAGTTGCAGGATGGCTACTAATTTTCAACCACTTTTACTAGATCGAAAGGAACCGCTAACCGCGAGCACTGCCTCACGGAACGAGTTGCTCAACCAGCTTCTCAGCGTACCAGGCATCGCCCACTGTCTACAGCCTGAGTTCAAAGTTGTGCCTTTCACGGTTAACCAGGTTCTTTATGAGCTTGGAGATCGTATTGACTACGTCTACTTTCCTTTGGATTCAGTTGTCTCCGGCCTGGCGATCATGGAGGATGGAACCACAATGGAAACCGCCATGGTCGGACGTGACGGTATGGTGGGAACATCGACAATTCTGGGTAGCGGGCGTTCGCGACAATGGACCTGGGTCACAATCAGCGGCTCCGCAATTCAGGTCGAGTCGAGATTACTGGACAAGCTATTCGTCCAGAATGAGAGTGCTCTCAAAGCGTTGCTTAGACATTATCGATCACTCATGACGCAACTCTCGCAACGCTGCGTTTGCAACACGAGACACACGATCATGGAGCGGCTGTGTTGTTGGTTGCTGATGATTCACGATCGCGTAGGTAGCGCTAATCTGAGTTTGACTCAGGAAATGATTGCTTCGAGGGTTGGCGCGCGCCGTGCCGGAATTACGGTTGCGGCCGGCATGCTACAGGACATGAATGCAATCACGTATCGACGTGGCAAGTTGCACATTACTGAACGGGAACTGCTGGAACAGGCAGTTTGTGAGTGCTACGCGATCATGCAGGCCGAGCTAAAAAAGCTTTCCTCTGAGTAGCTATTCGATCCGCTCACTATAAACGAACAGTCGATTTATGGTTTCGCCGGTGGCGTCGCAGATAGGCACGATCGTATGAACAAACCGGTCTGAGTTCGCAGTCCCTTCTCCATCGATGCCGGCCGCAATCGGGGCCGTGTTAACCGCCTCTCCCTTGCGCACTACGGCTTTCAAAACCTTGATTAGTTCATCAACGTCCTTGCCACCAAAAACCTCGCTCAGTGGGAGGTTGATGATATTGCGGAATCCAAGTAATTGCTTATAAGCCGGATTGACTGCGTTGATAGTCATATCCTCAGCATTTAAAACCATGGCGTAATGGGGAAATCTTTCCAGGACGGCAGAGAGTTGGAATTGCTCCATCCGGTGCTGCTGCGACATGTCTTGTAGCTCTGCGGTTCGTGCTATTAACTCATCATTAGTGGTTTGCAATTCTTCATTCGTCGCTTGCAGCTCCTCATTGTTTGTTTCTAACTCTTCATTGGTAGCCTGTAGCTCTTCGTTCGTCGCTTCAAACTCTTCGTTTGTGGCTTGCAGCTCCTCCTGAGTCAGCATCAACTCTTCGTTGGTTGCCTGCAATTCTTCATTGGCATCCTGAAGCTCTTTGTTTATGGCTGCAAAACGCCTGTTGGCTGCGCTCAGCTCATTAACCAGATCAGTATGCTCGCGCTGAACGGCCTCGAGTCGCTTCCTGGTTTGTACTTGCTCGGTTGCGTCCTGTGCCGTGATTACCGCGACTTCGGGTGTGCCCGGCTCAACCCGCATCTTCATGATGGTGAGAGTCACGTATCGTCCGGAGCCCTCGGAGTTCGGGTCCAACTCGAGTTCGGCCAACGTTTGAGTCGATTGTTCGTGAAATACGGTATCAATCGCGGTGCGAACTGCCTGATACGGCAAGCCGCGCACGGTGTGCAAAAAGTCCTGCTCATAAGCCGCTTCGCGAATGCCGAGCAGCCGGCGGGCCGCGGCGTTAATAGTTACAATCCGGTAGCTGCGATCGATGGTCACGATTGCGACGTTGGTGCAGCGCAGCATTGTTTCGTTGATGCGGCGCAGTTGCGTAATCTCCGCTTCCGGCCGGGTGAGCTCGAGTGAATTATGACCGGCTACGGTGGCCTGGTACCGGCGCGGCTCACGCCACATCGCAGGGGAGGTGTGTGTGAAGCCACCTTCGTTAATCGGAAAGGCAAGCGGGCCGCCCACGCAGCGATAAATTTTCCACCGCTTGTTTATGAGCTCAAAAGTTGCTTTCGTGGGTCGCGTCGTCTCAGCTTTGCCCAGAAAGAGGTAGCCGCGAGTTTGGCTTAATGAATAAGCAAAAAGATTGAGCACCGATTCCTGGAGTTCCGGCTTCAGATAAATCAAAAGATTGCGACACGTCACCAGGTCAATGCGAGGAAACGGTACGCCCCTGCTGATGTCCTGTTCGCCAAAGATGACGACCTGGCGCAGGAGTTTCGAAACCCGATAGCTTTGGTCGACACGTTCAAAAAAGCGGGTCCGGTAGTCATCCGGCAGCTCAGTTAAAACGGTTTCCGGATACAGTCCCCGCCGTGCGAAAGCGACTGCATCCGCAGCCACGTCGGTGGCAAAGATCTTCACGTTCCACTCGGGAAAATCTCCGTCAAGTTGATCTGCAATTAATAGCGCCAGGGAATAAGCTTCTTCACCCGTAGCACAGCCCGCAGACCAGGCACGAATGGTTCGACCGTTTTCTTTGCCCTTTTCGATCAGACGGGGAATTATTGATTGCTTGATGACCTCGAAAGCTTCAAGATCGCGAAAGAAGCCGGTCACTTTAATTAGAAATGCTTTGACGAGTTCGTGGACTTCGTCAGTATGTGTGTGAAGGTAATCTGCATAATCGCGAAGGCTGGCGTTGTGAGTAACTGCCATTCGCCGGGTAATCCGGCGCAGGATCGTGGATGACTTGTAATTGCGGAAGTCGATATTGGTTTGGGCGCTCACTTGCGCAAGCAGATCGCGAAGTGGATCATCCGCCTGTTCGATTGTTGGCAGGTGCACGCCCTTCAGAAGGTCGTAAAGCAGTGGGCCAATCTGCTCCATCTCCGCGACGTGGTCCACTGCTGTAGGCGGCAGCGAAAGAGGCATCGACGGATAAGAGGCAGTTTGCGGATTCTGAATGATCACGACACCGCCGGCATTCTTAACATCGATAGCTCCTGCCGCACCATCTGATCCCGATCCAGTGAGAATCACTGCAATCAGATGCTCACCATAAGCTTTCGCCGCGCTCGACAACAACATATCAACCGATGGCTTGGGACGCTCGATGCTGTCTGTTTCGAGATTTACGTGTCCATCGACGATC
>JAICQI010000788.1 GCA_025937955.1 Pyrinomonadaceae bacterium | reverse complement strand
GCAATCATCCGATCCACTTTGAGTCGATTTAACACGTAGTCGATTGCGGTCTGGCGGCCGAAGAAGTTCTTTGCGTCCTCTTCTTTGAACGCGCGTGACCCTGGATACGGACACGCAGCATCATCTATCGGGTGAACTGCCGACATGTCGTAATCGGCAAGAATGGTATTGGCTGGCATCCGATCGTCGCCGTATAAGGTCGCCACCCAATAGTTCAGCAAACTTTGGCTGGCCCGCCGATCCTCCTCCAAATCGAGCAACGTACCAGTCGCGTATGCTCGTTCACAGAACTGTTCCACCTTGTCCAGGAATGTCAGGCGGTCGGTCTTTTCGCGCTCGCTTCTGAGCAACTCTCGGTGTGCGTCCCTCAGCGCAGCGAATGATGGATAAGGCTCCGCGGCAGGGATTTCAGCTTCTGTGGGGGTCTGGATTTCGCTCATCTACATTTTCTCCAATAAGAGGGTTAAGCGATTGTCCATTTCAACTAATCCCGAGCACAGGTTTAGTACTTGCTCATCCACCTTGAAGAAACGTTGAACAGCCTGCTGGCGATACTTCTCGAAGTTATCTTTGACCGACTTTGCATCCTTGGGATTTGCTCCCAATGCCTTGTCGAGATTATCGCTCTGGTCTTTCAAAAGCACTGCCCACTCTTCGTCGCTGTTTTCATAGATGTTGGCTACTTGTGACTGCAAATCCGGCCAGACGTCTTCCAGCTCTGAGATCTCTTCACCGACAGTTTGCTCATCAACTCGACGTAATACTCTGTCTGCCTCCTGCCAGAGGTCATGCTCTTTGGTCAGTACAAGAAGCCTGGCGCCAAGGCCCTCCAGAGACGTAATACCATCGTTGAACTCTTTTACCTTGTCTTGATCGAGGTTGAAGCGACCAAATCGCTGACTTACATTCTCCATCGCCTCTTTCAGAATCGGAAGATCCAAAACATCGACTGCACCCATCAAGCGACCGTTGATCTTGCCGGGATGAACGGAGAGTATGTTGTTGGTATCTCGAGCGGCTTGCTTGATCTTCTCGGGATCAAACGACTCGGGCTTAGCGCTCAGTGCCATTCGTGTCTGTGCCTGAGCAAGTTTGATAATCCAACTGCTGTCGTATGTTTTCTGAACGGGACTTTCTATTTTTTTTAGATCCTCGACAATTTCCTTAAAGTAGGCAACATATTGGGAGATACTCTCAAGCGCCTCTCTAACATCGGCCGTGCTTCTGATCTCATGCATCAATGGGTCGTAACACCTGACTTGCAACTTGTGTAGCCTATCGTGCAACGTCTTGTAATAGTTGACGACAACAATTCGATCGTGCGCTCCTTCAAAAGACTGCTTGAAGCGGTTGACGGCGTCACGCAGGTCAACATCTCCTTCAAGCATCTCTTTGAGAGCGGTGAAGGCGCTTGCCACCTGAACGCCCGCAGGCGGCTTAGGCCACTCGACAGTCGGGCGTTGCCGGCGGCAATAATCCACCAGGTCAATGAGCCGGCCATTGCGTCTGAAATAGCCGACGATTTCCCGCACCTTAGCGTTCAGCCCCTCACCGCCGAGGTTTTCATAGTTGACAGTGAGATCCTCGCAGAGAGTTTTTAGTTCTTCGAGGTTGAAGGCGTCTTGCATTCGGACGCGCATGCCTTCGAAGAAACTGGTAGTTTGTGCGGTGTCTTCTGCGGCCATAACCTGAGTTTAGATCAATCCGGGTCGAGCGGTACGCACAGCCTTCACCAGGTAGGGTAGAAGCTTACGCCGCTCCATATGCTTTATCAGGTTTAGTACGATCACTGATATCCCGCTGCCGCCGACGATCTCCAGATTCACGATTTCAGCGATACCGTCTTGACGCAAATCTGCTTCGACATCCGAGCAGAGGACCGCCAAGTCTTCCCGATTGAAGGCCTGGATCATTGCCGTGCGTAACGCGCGCGAGTCTACGTTATCGAGTGGAGGCGCAGCTTTAGGTGTAGTTAACGTGGTGTCAGGCTCATCAATGGTTGGCTGATCACCAGTCGGGCCCGGAAACAGAATGCCTTGCTCCTCATCAGCACGCAGGTACAAAACAGGTACGGCCCAATCGAACTCATCCTCTAGACTCCGGTTCAGGATAGCTAATCTGCCGGCCGTTACGGCCTCGTCGATGGATTGATGCGCGGCCAGTGTGCGATAAAAGTTGCGGCTGAAAGCGATGGCACTCTTGTCGCCGATCTTGTACTGCATGCCGATGACTGCCGGAATCCCGGCACGTGTCAGCGCGGGAACCACACCTGTCCAGGCATTGACACCGTCGCGTCGCCCGCCTTCACAGGCGCCTAGTACTACCAGGCGCACGTCCTTTCCTTTCAAGGTCAACGCTAAAAGTGTCGAGGAGAAAAGAAGCTCTTCTCCATTGTCGCCCACAAGCACGATGTAGCCTTTTGCTTCGGTGCTGCCGTAACTCGATTCCATGTCGGCGTGAAATGAGCCATGTCCGGCGAAGTGAAACACATTTGCTCCAGTGATAATCGCGTCTTCCAGGGTTTCAACTGTCGCATTCGGATAAAACTGAGGTTTGATCTGAGAGATACCTTTCAAAGCGTCTTCGATGATGTGCTGTTCACTCGTTAAGTCCAGTGGCGGAAACGAAGGATTGCTGGGATTAGCGAGAATCACGGCCATCCGCAATGTTTCCAGCCCGGGCTCGAGCTTCGACAGGCCCTGACTTAACATTTCGTAGCGCACCAGCGAGAGACGACGATCGAGAACGAGAAAACCTTCCAGACTTCGCTGTGACGGCGGCGTGTCTGCATCCGGGATGTAAGAGAATTCCCACGGCAGATTGGCTAATGCGTAAGTGTCGAGCTTGAGCCTGATGCGCAGTCCTTGATCCTCCGTCAAGCGTTCGCGGCTGCGGTCCAGAAAAACGCGTGCGCGCGGCGGCAAGAGCAGTTGACCGAGCATGATGCCCAGCTCGATCAGTTCCGGCGTACTCAGATCTCGATTCTCGAGAAAACTGAGACGAAGTCGAAAATCCTGCGGCACGACGACTTCTTCAGCCTCGTTCAGCCGCTGCTCGCCG
>JAICQI010000780.1 GCA_025937955.1 Pyrinomonadaceae bacterium | reverse complement strand
GTATCGCCCAGTTGTCGGATTCCGAGCCACACGACGTAAACACGATCTCACTCGCGTCGGCTGCGCCAATCAGGTTCGCGACGTGTTCGCGCGACTGTTCAATAGCGCGCTTCATCTCGCGGCCCAATGCGTGCGCCGACGAGGGATTGCCGAAAAACTCGCTGAGATAAGGCTGCATTGCGTCAAGCACTTCGGGTGCGACGCGCGTGGTGGCGTTGTTATCGAGGTAAATCATTTGTCGCAAGTATCTCCTGAATCAGTTGGTGGCACGAGCCGCAACCGGCTCCGGCATTGCAGGCCCTGGTCACTTCGGCGACGGTGGTTAAGCCGTGCCTCTGAATCTCGCGCTCGATCGTGTGTTCCGACACGAAGAAGCAGGTGCAGATTAACGCTTCGTCGCCCGCCCAATCTTCTCGTGCGGCATTACTATAATCCCGAATCGCATCCAGCAGCGCCTCGCAAGCCATTTCGACGCATTGTGCCTTGCCTGGTTCATCGCCCAACTCTTCGCTTAGTGTTGCGGGACTCTGTCCTACAACTGCAGCATCCGCCGTGGAAAGTCCGGTCACTCGTTCAGTTAACACCGACGCAGCCGCAACCAGAACCTCGCAACCCGCCGCCCTGAATTTCGCCTGTGACACCGCGTGTGTCTCGTCGACCTGTATCGAGAACCGCACGTGCGCGCCACAGCTCAACGACGCCGCACGCCCAATAAAACTCGGCTCACCCGCATCGCCGGCATTACGCGGATTGAAGAAGTGGTCTGCCGTTACTGTCTGCACGCTCGACAAGTTCTCACGCAAAGGCGCAAAGATGCAAAGGCTTGAATTTGCGTTCTCCTTTGCCGGCTTTGCGCCTTTGCGTGAGATCAGCTACGCTTTTCTGCTTATGACTGAACTAAATGAACAACTGATCCTCGACAGTCTGCGACAGATCCAAGATCCGGATCTGCACAAAGACATCGTCACGCTCGGTTTTATAAGAGACGTCAAAATCGACAGCGGCAACGTCTCGTTTCGTATCGTGTTGACCACCCCGGCGTGCCCGGTGAAAGCCGAAATGGAAAGCGCCGCGAAGGAGATCGTCAGCGGGCTCCCTGGCGTCCGTTCCGTCGCAGTGACGATGGATGCCGAGGTTCCGAAAGGCCGCGGCCTGGGCGACAAACTGGTAATCGAAGGCGTTCGCAACATCATCGCCGTCTCCTCGGGCAAGGGCGGCGTGGGTAAATCAACCGTAGCCGTTAACCTCGCCGTCTCGCTCGCCCTGGACGGCGCGCGCGTCGGACTGATGGACGCCGATGTTTATGGTCCAAACGTCCCGATCATGATGGGCGCGAGCGAAGCGCGTCCTGAAGTCGACGTCAACAAGCTTATCCCGATCGAAGCCTTCGGCGTGAAGTTCATGTCGATGGCGCTGCTGCAGCCCGGCGACAAACCCATGATCGTGCGCGGCCCCATTCTGCACGGCCTCGTGAAACAGTTTCTATCAGACGTGAAGTGGGGCGAGCTCGATTACCTGATCGTCGATATGCCGCCCGGAACAGGCGACGTGCAGTTATCGCTCGCTCAACTCGTTCCGGTGCAGGGCGCAGTGCTGGTTACGACTCCGCAGGCCGTCGCGATAGCAGACGTCCGCCGTGCCTTGAGAATGTTTGAGACTGTAGCCATACCCGTGCTGGGCGTCGTCGAGAACATGAGCTACTTCATCGCCCCAGACACCGGTAACCGTTACAACATCTTCGGCGAGGGTGGCGGAGAACTACTCGCAAAGCGGTACAGCGTGCCTTTCCTCGGCGCGATTCCGCTGGGCATTGAGGTGCGCGAAGGCGGCGACAAAGGCGTGCCAGTCGTCGTCGGCAAACCTGACTCACCTCAGGCGCAGGCGTTTCGTCGCGTGTCCGAGGAGGTAGCGCGGCAGGTTTCGATCGAAGCCATGAAACCGGAACTTGTCGTTTTAGGTAAAGGGCAATAAGATAAGGGCGTCTTAGGTCTTTGGCCTTCGGTCGTTTAAGGAATCAAGACCAAAGACCAAAAACCTAAGACGCAAAATAAGTAGAGAGGATTTAGATACGATGTCAGCAACTACAGCGCCTACCGTGACACTCAATGTCAGTGAATCGGCCGCAACCGAAATTAAGAAATTTATTGCCGGCGAGGAAGGCCTGCCCGAAACTTCAGGACTCCGCGTGAGAGTTGTACCCGGAGGGTGCTCTGGTTTTCAGTACAGCTTGAACATTGAAGAACAGTCGCGCGAAGGCGATTTCATCCTTGATGAAAAAGGCGTGCGCATGTTTGTGGATATGTTCAGCGCGCAGTACCTGAACGGTGTCGAGATCGATTACGTGACGGGAGTCATGGGTTCAGGCTTCACTTTCAAGAATCCGAACGCTACCGGCAGTTGCGGATGCGGTACTTCATTCACTGCATAACACTGCCAGGGCATTGAATTTTTCGACAGGAGACGGGAGCGATTCTGTCTCCTGTTTCCGTTTAAACCTCGATGGAATTAGAACACACAGGAGCCACCATCCATGCCAAAGATTCAAGCAGAAACTGCCAACGGTCTGGTCGAAACTGAAGCCTCCGAAGGAAAGAAACTCGTTCTCGTCCTCGAAGATGCAGGCATCGACATTCTTCACCGCTGCGGCGGTAATGCACGCTGTACCACCTGTCGGGTTGAAGTTCTCGAAGGCGATCCGCCGCCGATGGGTGAGATCGAGCGCAACCGTCTCGCAGTCGAATCTGAATTGGCGCCCAACGTCCGTCTCTCTTGCCAGATTCACGTCAACAGCGATTTGAAAGTTCGCGTTATCAATCAGGCCAGCGTGCGCGGCATGGATCCGGGGCCACGCCCCCTCGACGAGTGATTGCGCCGCGGCTTGGTCTAGGTGTAATCTCCGCGTGTAATTCCAGGCTTTCAACACGGAGGACTTATGTTAATTGAGTCAACTGCTCATCTCCCCATCAGTCTGGCTATGCTTCAAGGTGTTTTTAACGTTCCCGAAGGTGACGAAATCTGGCGAATCCTGTTGCGCTGGTTACACTTCGTTGCCGGAATCACCTGGATAGGCCTGCTCTACTTTTTCAATCTCGTAAACGTTCCGGTACAGAAGAACCTCG
>JAICQI010000503.1 GCA_025937955.1 Pyrinomonadaceae bacterium | reverse complement strand
GGATCGCCTTTGATCGGGAGATCCACTGAGATACTCCGCGAGCCGCGCCCGATCGTGATCTCGCTCTTTGAGATCGGCACTACCGCTTCACGCACCCCGCTGCGCCAGATCTCGACGGCATAGAGTGCCTGCGTCTTGGGCCGCACCACCGTTTGTTCGCTCTCGCTGTTGTCCGAAGCACGCTCGACGAGCGTGTCGTTGGGACTAAAAGCCGGCGCGGTTCTCATCGGGTCGACGCGTGGCGTCACCATTGTGTGGCCGCTTTCGGTTTCATCCCAGACTGCCTGTACGCGAAACTCGCCTTTGTTTAACGTGCCGTCGACACGCAGCTCAACTGCAAACGATTTGACAGCCAGTTGGGTTTGTCCACTCAGTTCGCGCGCGCGCTCCGAAAGTACGTGGAACAGTCCCTGTTCGAGGCCGCGGCGTTTGTCGCCTTGCCAGTCTTTATCGTCGTCGGCGCTGAGGTAAACAATGTATTCGCGAGGAATGTAAGTTGGACCACCCGGCGGCGTGAACATCTCGCGCTGCATTGCGGCTTCGACTTCGCGCGCAATCTTCACCAAAAACTCTTCCCAAACGCGTCGCGGTTTTGCGTGTTCGTCAGCGGCTTCGAGTAGATCCTCGCCTGTTTCACCGTCTATCCATTTTCTGATCGATTCGAGCAGGCCCAAACTGTCGCTCCTTCATTTGTAGGGGTGGCCCTCCGTGGCCGCCCCAGTGTCTGCATTTTCAACGCTGGGGTGGCCACGGAGGACCACCCCTACAAATGGTTAGTCAAACTTCACATATCGCTTGTTAATCCAGCCACGGTCCGACGAATACGGATCAATCTTGGGCCGTGCGTGTTCCATTACCTGCACTTCGTACCAGTTGTTATCAGCACTCAACACTTTCACTTTGGAGCCCGATTCGGCAAGTCCGATCGGGTCGTTTGCGGCGCTCGCTACCGGGCGCAGATTCACGTCCGTGGTAGTAACACCCTGCCTTCCGATTACCACCGGCTCGACGTTTTGCGTAACCGGCGTCAGCGGGTTCCAGCGTGTCGTGACGTATTTGTGCGTCGCCAGCAGCATTCCCGAGAACGCCAGGATCAAACCCAACGCCACTAGCGCGCGACGCTTCCTGCTCGCGGGCAAAACAGACTCGACTGGTGGTCTACTCTTCTCAACACGACGTTGGCTGTCCTGCTTCTCCTGGCGCTCACGGATTTGTCTCCGCGCTTCGTCGATGGGCACCACGATACGCGGTCTCTTTTGCGTGTCGATCTCCGATAACACCGGAGCCGGCACATCGAAGTGCGGTCTTGGCGGCGCCGCTTCGGTGAACTCTTCTTGAGGCTCGACAGAAAGATCTTCACTCGGCTTGCGCCGGACCAGATGCAGCTCCGGCGAAATCATCTTCAGCGGCAGCGTCGGTGGCAAGCTTGCATCCGCGATCTCATCCCAGAACTCTTCGACTGTTTGATAGCGAGCGTCAGGAAGATTTTGCGTGGCCTTTTCAAGTACGCGCAGAACGGCGCGTCCCCAAGGCTCGTCGCGCAAGTGTTCCGGCAACTCTGTCAACGCATGTTGCGCAAAGCGTCGTGGTGATTCTCCCGCCAGTAACGTGTACGTCGTCTTGGCAAGCGAATAGATATCAGCCGCCGGAGTCAGATGTTCGTGTGGCAATCTCAAACCGGTCGTAAGAAGCTGTCCCGTGTGCATCAATGGATTGTGCTCGGGAGCTGAGTAGATGTTGGTACCGACTCGAGTGATTGCACCTTCAGAGCTATCCAGACGTGCCACACCGAAGTCAGCAATCTTAACGATCTCCTTGTCGGCAGTGAGCAACAAGTTTTGCGGTTTGATGTCACGGTGGATCACGCCACACTTGTGCGCGTGAGCGAGACCGGAACAAACCTGCTCGAGGTAATGGAGCGCTCTCTTGATCGGCAACGGTCGCATCTTTGTAAGCTGAAAGAGGTCGCCGCCGGGAAGATACTCGAGCACGATGTAGTGAAACGTCGTTCCGGCAAGATCGATAGCAGTGCCGTGACCGAGGCGATTGATCACGTTCGGATGACGCACACGATCGAGCGCCACTGCCTCATTTTGAAAATTCGCAACCAGTGTTCGTTCCAGCTCGACGTCAGGCGCGTCCTGGAGATAAAGATTCAGAGCTTTGATAACGATCGTGCGCGGCTCGCCTTCAGCCGCGGCGTTGTCGTTGGCGACGTAGATCTCGGCGTAGCTGCCGCGCCCGAGGCATTCGAGGATGTCGTAACGGCCGTCAAGTCTGCTCTGTTGGAGTTTGAGTTCTGACATCGATTTTCAGCCACCAAAAGGCACAAAAAAATCCTTCTGATTTATTTTGTGCTTTTTTGCTACTTCACTGTTTTTCTTTGTGGCCATTCCGCACCTTAGATGCTTCGTCTTTAAGGGGCGTTAGTGTTAGCGGGCGGCTTCGTCAACTCTTCGTAATGATTGAGCACTTTCCATCGATCCCGCTGCGTTCTGACGCTGATCGCCGCCAGCCCGAGAACCGCTTCCTTCTTGATCGTGGCGTTTGCCGGAGAGGGATTGAGGTCAGATTTGCTGATCGCGGCGTCAAAAGCCTTGCTTGCTTCGTCAGTATTTCCACTCAGGAGATTTGCGCGACCATAAAGATACAAAAATTCCGTATTCGGTGATTCGAGGGCGTTTTGAACTCCCGAAGCCAGCAACTCCTTGCTTATGTTGTCGCTTGCCAGCCAGGCGCGTGGATCTTGATCAACCTGCCGGCGCGCTCTCTCAAACTTAACGAATGGCTCCTCCGGAACGGGCGTACTAACGGGAATGGCGGCCGCCGCCGGTTGCGGATTGCTCGCCAGGAAGGGGATTCGTTCTTTATAACGCGCGCCGGCGTAGAAAGCCCCGGCGATTAGCAACAGCACAAAGAGAATGCCCAACACACGCGCGGCGCTGCTGCCGCCTTGTTTAGCTCTCGGTTCCGCAACATTGAGTCTTAGTTCTTCAGCAACTGACGCCGGCGGCGTTGCTGATGTGGCGGGGCCGGGAAATGCGACGCGCGACGCCGGGAGAAAAGTTGTTTCCGGTTGCACGCCGTTACCTTGAGCGGCGTAAACCGGGTGCGTCTCCGGTGAGATTGTCGGTTCGAGATCCGACAGCCTTTCGCCGGCTTTCAATTGTTCGCCCACGCGCACTGCAACGACGGTCAGGTTGTCTTCAGCGCCACGCTCGTAGCAACGTTGCTTCAACTCGTTACAGAGCTCGTCGAGATTGTTGCTGACGACCATTAACTGCCGCAGCTCGTTATCGGAAACGTGACGAGTGATGCCGTCGGTACAGAGTAGAAACTCCGTGCCTTCTTCAACCTCCATCGTCTTCATGTCGACTTCGACGCCCTGCTCCGCGCCGAGTGCGCGGCTGATCACGTTCTTGCTGGGATGATTCGCGGCCTGCTCGGGCGTCATTCGTCCCGCGCGCACTTCTTCTTCGACGATCGAGTGGTCTTCAGTTTCGCGATGCAGTTGTCCGTCGGGAGTGAGACGGTAGAGTCTTGAATCGCCGACATGTCCGAACGTCGCGACGTTGCCTTTGAGATGGAGGGCAACGATGGTTGTGGCCATCATCGAAAACTTCGCGTGCTCCTGGGCCATCTGGTGAATAGCGGCGTTGGCACGTTGAATCGCGAGCTCCATCAAGTCTTCCACGTCCGTGCCATCAACCTGGTGACGAAACGCTTCATCGAGGACTTCGATGGCCGTCTGCGACGCAACTTCACCTGCTTCCGCGCCCCCTACGCCGTCCGCTACCGCAAAGATCGAGCGCTCGCGATCTTGCAAAAGCGCGTCTTCGTTCAGCGGACGACGCTCGTTCAGACCGCGGTCCGTCAGCGCTGCGGATTGGACCTGGAAGGTTTGGGTCTCTTCGCTCATTGCACTGCCTCCAGCTTCAGGGGAGAAGAACTCTTGGCCACCGGCCTGTCGACTATGGTCCTATCGCGGGCATTTCTATTTGAAAACGCCATTAGCATCCCTAACATTGCAAAGCTCGTAATCAGACTGAAACCACCGTGGCTGACAAAGGGCAGCGTGATTCCGGTCATTGGTAAAGCTCGCACGATTCCCCCAATGTTCACCAGTGCTTGAAAACCGATAAAGGCTGTTAGACCGGCCGCGCACAACTTCGTAAACATATCACGCGCCTCCAAAGAAGTGCGAACTCCGGCAATCACGAAAATGATGATGGCGAGGATGATTACGGCGCCTCCGGCAAGGCCCGTTTCTTCAGCAATCGCGGCGTAAATGTAGTCGGAGTCGGCGATCGGAATGACTTCAGGGAAGCCGAGACCAAAGCCACGTCCGCTGGTTTTGCCGGAAGCGATTCCAAACTGCGCCTGGGCGGGCTGAAACGCGAGTTTGTCGAACCAGATATCGACGTTGACGGTCCGTTGCATCGCGGGACTTTGCTCAGCGAGTTCTTTCAGACGTGGATCCCTGCTCAGTGCTTCTTCGTATTCGGGCTTCCACCATGAAACTTCAGGCGACGGCGGATCGAAACCATCGAGCCAGAGATGAAAACGTTGCTGAATGCGGGCGGGAAGAGCGGCACTGATTGGCCGTGCAATCGTGGGTAGTAACGGCACCTGTTCCTGAATGTTGCGCGGCAACGCGCCGACGACGAGAATGCCGATCACGAGCACAACCGAACCGACGAACAAGAGCAACTGCGGCCAGCGACGCACCGCGACAAGGTAGAGCGTCGTGTAAGCGCCACTGAAGATCAGCATCTGCCCGAAATCTTTGAGCGCGAAGAACGGGACAAAAGGCAGTATAGCCATTACCAGCAGCGGCACGATGTCGCGCGCGCGTGGAATGCCCCAGTAAGTTTCAGCGAGATCTTTGTAACGGGCAGTCAGAATACCGGCGAAGCCGACGAGGAACGGGATCTT
>JAICQI010000591.1 GCA_025937955.1 Pyrinomonadaceae bacterium | reverse complement strand
TCGAGGACATGACATACAAGGAGATCGCCAAAACGTTGGGCGTGCCCATCGGAACCGTGATGTCACGACTGCATCGCGGTCGGAAGATGATGCGTGCGGAACTCGCAAGTTATGCCAACTCGCGCGGCATCGGAGGGCCGAATGCGGAACAGGCTTCCGCATCATCCTCGGGCAACTAAGGAGACACGCAGATGCAATGCCGTGATTTTCGTGAGGTCGCCGACTCGTATCTCAGCGACGAGCTGTTGGTCGAAACCAATCACGACGTTATCGCCCATTTAGAGACCTGTGCCGACTGCCGGCGCGAATTGGCCGCACGCCGTGAGCTGCGCACTATCCTGCGAACGTCTTTTGCCAAAGCAGAAGAATTGCAAATTCCGCACGAGTTTGCGTCTCGGCTTCACAGTGAGCTACGTGCTGCCGCGACGTCTCGTGCAATGTTACTGAATATACTTCCTCGCACGTGGATGATCGCCGCTGGTGTCATGGTGGCTTTGACGTTGGGGGCCATCGCAGTGTGGCAGCGGCAGCGAGTGCAAATAAACTCAGAAATAGCAGATAACCGTCAGCCTCAGAGCAATGCCGCAGTGAAGTCCCCAGACGTTAAGGCGCGTCCGGGCGAGGTCGCTGTGGACACCAATGCGATTCTGGCGAGATTGTCTGAACTTGCGTCAGGCGATCACCGCGATTGCGCAATCGGTCACCGTCTGCCAGACAGGCCGATCCCCCTGGAGGAGGCCGGACGTAAGTACGACCGCGCCTATTTGGATTTAACGAAGGCGGTGATGTCACACCGCGATGATTTCGACGAGGCGATCGAACTGGTGATGGCGCACGCTTGTGTGTTTAGGGGTCAGTGGTTCGGACACATCGTTGTGAGGCATCGCGGACGTCTTGTTTCTCTTCTTGTTACCAGACTCGAAGATTCAAGCGGAATCGCGACGGCTAAGGAAAAGTTACCGAAGGACTCGGCGGCGCAAGTCATTGCTTGTTCGACGGCCGGAGGTTTCCAGATCTCTTGTTTCCGGACCGCGCAGCACGGCGTCTTCGTGGTCTCCGATTTGGAAGAAGGAGAGAACCTCGCCTTAGCACGCAGACTGGCCCCATCTCTGTACGAACACATCACGCATGCGGAGCAAGTTACTTGAAGGGTATGCGGCACGAAATCGAAGTTGAACTATTGAAGGAATTGAATCGTGAAGCTAGTTAAATGGACAACACAGCGACGCCATGCGGAACCTCACTCAAGACCGTTTCTCATGATGATTGAGGGAACTGGTGATGCGGCATTCGCAGTTGATGCTGCCGGACGAATCAGGGCTTGGAACAGAGCAGCAGCCGAACTGTTTGGCCGCAGTGAAGCAGAGGTCATGAGCATTTCGTGTCATGAGTTGCTCCAGTGCTCTGATGAGGATGGCGTGGTTTGTTCCGAACATTGCGTCGTCGAAAGTTGGGCGGCAGATAATCGTCCACCGGAGAATTTCGATTTACGACTTCAAACAAAGGTGGGCCGGCTCTGGTGTAATCTGTCTACATTGATTGCGAGCGATCCAGCATCGGGAGGTCGTTATGCGATTCACATCGTGCGCCCGATTGAGATTCGCAACCGACTCGAGCAGGCGTTAAGCGAATTCGTGCGGATAAACATGAGTAGCAGTTGGAACGGCAAACTACCGATTTGTTCGGCGCCCACATCAAGCGTCAATGTACGCCTTACCCGTCGTGAGTTCGAGGTGCTGAAGAGTTTAGCAAAGGGTAACACCACACGAACAATCGCAAACCAACTCAACATCAGCTCTGCTACGGTTAAGAATCACATTAAACACATTCTCACAAAGTTTGGTGCTCACACTCGCCTCGAAGCAATAAGGCGTGCCGAAACCGCCGGCATAATTTAGCCGCAAAATGAATAGAAGCCATTTGTGCCATTCGTGCATCTTCATCTTCTAACGCGCGGGAATAAAAAGCCAGCTCCCAGTTATCAATAGGTTGGCGGGCTTTGAACCACAGGAGGAAATGATGCAAATGATCGGAAAGAGGGATTGCCTTCCGCGCGTATTAACTTTCAACTTGAGAACCTTTGACAAATGTCTTGCTGTCATCCTTGCGTTATCTTTGATGGGAGTCTCGATATCGGCCGCGCCAGCTAAGGCACCAAGAATTACACAAGTCTATGCCACGGCGGAGACTTCCACGTCGGCGGAGGTGATCTGGAACACCAGCACTGCTTCTGATTCGCTCTTGCAGTACAGCACAAGTAATCCCGTTCCCGCCCAGGCGCCGCAGGTATATTCAGCAAATCCGGTCACAGTTCATGAGATTCCCCTGGCCGGGCTAACGCCAGGAACCCACTATTTTTATCGGGTGACGAGCTGTAACAAGCGTGGTTGCAGTACTAGTACCGGCAGTTTCGAAACGTTTCCAACCTGCCCGGATGTGGTGCCAAATACCTCCGGGAGTTGGCAACAAGTCACCAGTCCTAATATTAGTGCGACCAATAACAATCAATTACTAGGTGTAGATGCAGTATCCGACAACGACGTCTGGGCGGTTGGCTGGGCACAGGACCCAAGCGGACCGCAGTATGTGAAACGCACGTTGATTCAACACTTCGACGGCGGTAGCTGGAGCATTGTGGAAAGCCCAAACCCGCGCGGCGATGTCAACAGTCAACTGCATTCTGTTTCCGCTGCATCCGCGAATGACGTCTGGGCGGTTGGGTCTTCTCACAATGGCAGCCTTCCCAGTCGGACATTAATCCAACACTGGGACGGAGCACAGTGGAGTATCGTGCCGAGCCCAAGCCCTGACAGTCAATTTAACGAGCTCCGAAGCGTGGCGGCACTTTCAGCTAATGACGTCTGGGCCGTCGGATACCGTGGTGGTACTAAGTCAGGAACACCGATCGAAACGTTCATTCTTCATTGGGATGGCGCGAGTTGGCGCCAAGTGGCGAGTCCGAATATTCCTGGCGGAGCTAATCAACTCTTCGGCATTACCGCGATAGCCGCTAACGACATCTGGGCAGTCGGTGTTGCGGCGGGAGCGCCGCTGGCGATGCGCTGGAACGGTAGTGCCTGGAGCGTCGTTCCCATGCAACGAAACAGCGGCCTGGGCACTGAAAAACTCACCGCAGTTTCCGGAACTGCCGGCAATGATGTCTGGGCCGTGGGTGACGGTAAAGGCATTTTCACCAACCAGACTTTCGCGACGATTCGACACTGGGATGGTGCTCGTTGGACTGAGAAGGTTTGTCGTGCGGCCAGTGGTTCGAACCCACCTGAGGGCTATGAAGGAGGGGGACCTGACGCCTACTTCACTGGAGTTGCAGCCGCTGCCAGTAACGATGTCTGGGCAGTTGGTGTACGTGGGTCTGGTCCAATGATTCTCCACTGGGACGGCCAGGCATGGACCACTGTCACACATCCCCGCGCTTTTCCGAATTCCGCCACTTTGCGAGCAGTAACAACTTCGACCCGAGGCAGCGCCTGGAGTGTGGGAATTGAGATTGAGGTGAGTCCGTCGGGCTCAGTCACGCCGGAGCGTACCTTAGTCAATAAATATACTCCATAACTAAAAGAGAGCCGTTTCCTTATCGAAAGAAGGGCGGCCCACTGAGCGGGCCGCCCTTGAAAGAGTTACAAAATACAAGCGTCGTCTATGAAATCTCAGCGCAAGGTGAATCAGAGAAGAACAGAAGATCTTCATTCTGATTAGTAATGGTTGCTGTTGTGCCGTCGAACTTAGTGATGTTTATCGTAAACGGTTCGTTATACGACTTGGCACGATCCTTCAAGACGCTGAGCGCTACCGCTTCACCCAACAGCACTCCCCAATAATTGGAGCTACGGAAGTGGATGCCGGCATGCACTCCGTGTCCGAAGGCAACGTTGAACGCAACCTTGCTCAGTTCTCCGTTGATGTCTAGCTGATCTCTGTCAGCGCCAGTGTAGTTCACTAGTGCAAGGCCATCCGGCGTGGGTTGCTTCACGTCCGAACCGGCTGCGAGAAGCAGCGGGCGGATCTTCTGGCTGCCGTCGAAGAAAAATTTCAGCGCAGTGCAACACGCACCTGCAACGGTTGCATGGCCTCCCGTGTAACAGGGGTGTGTCGGCGAGCCTTCGGGATACGCCTGAGGCAACAAGTGGGTGCCAAACTGTGCGAGGATCTTGGGCAGGACCGCTGAAGTCAGGACATCGTTGTGCAACTCCGCGGAAGCTTGGGGAACGGGTGTACTTCCGGTGCGTCTCGCTTCGACGAGCGCGCCGTATTCCTCCGGTCGCAACCGCAAGTCAACGATCCACTTGCG
>JAICQI010000177.1 GCA_025937955.1 Pyrinomonadaceae bacterium | reverse complement strand
ATCGTGGCTTTTATCCTCTTATTCGGCATTGGCATGATTCTTGATCGCTTCAGGCCGGCTCAGGCTGGCGGCGATCATTCAATCGAAAGGAAGTCGCCCGAACCTGACGCCGCTGTTTCTATCAGTCCAGTGGTTTCAGCCGAAGGCTCAGAGCTATGAACTCTTCAATGCGTTTCGGCGTGCTGCTTGTCTTGCTCCTCGGGGTGGGAGTTCTTGTCAACGCGTGGTCCTACCTTGGCGAAGCACATGTGGAGCGCAAGGAACTGAAGGACTTTCCCGAAGCTATCGGCGCGTGGCAACGAACAGGAAACGATCAAATACTCGACGACGAAACGCTCAAGGTGCTGCGGGCCAGCGATTACCTGCTGCGCGACTTCCGCAAGCCCGAGGGTCAGGTCGCTAATCTCTACGTGGGTTACTACGCAACACAGAGCACCGGCGCCACTTATCACAGCCCGCTGAACTGCTTACCCGGATCGGGCTGGCAACTGAGCGAGCCCGGCAAAGCGACGATTCCACTTCCTGATGGTTCCAGCTTTATTGCCAACAAGTATGTGATCAAAAGCGGCGACTACAAAAGTTTGATGATCTACTGGTATCAGGGACGAGGTCGAAACGTCGCGAGCGAGTACTGGGGCAAGATTTACACCGTTGTAGACAGCGTTCGGCTGCGAAGGTCAAACGGTGCGATGGTCCGCGTGACTGTACCCATTGGCGACTCAGAAGCGTCCGCGGAGCGGGTGGCGATCGAGTTTGCTTCGGCGGCTTCGACAGTTTTACCGCAGTATGTACCGTAACGTACGACGGCTCAGGGAGGAGACAGTTTATATTTTCGGAAATCAGTTCACCCACACGCAGATTAAGGCACCACCCCTGTTTGTGTGCCTCATGCTGCTTAACTCCCCAAAGTGTTGGAAATGAACACGAATTGACCTTATTTCAGAATTGTTAGGGTTCTTAAGGTTTCCCGGCAATTGCCCGCCGGGAATCCTGACGAATCTGAAACGAAATAAAACGGCTGCCCGTGTGTAAGGGCAGCGATGATGGAGTAAATGATGAAAAGCGAGTGCCGCGGTTACCTTCTTTTAACGACCCTATTCTGTCTTCTCCTCGCAGTCGCAGTTTCTTCAACTGGCTGCGCCAATCCCGCAAAAGCTAAAGCCGACCACGTCAAGAAAGGCGAAGCTTACCTGACCGATTCGAAGTTTCAGGAAGCCTCGCTCGAGTTTCGCAACGCGATACAGATTGACGACAAACTTGCGGACGCCCATTGGGGCCTGGCCCGCGCGTTTGAAGGACTTGAGCGCTTTCCGGAAATGATCGAGGAGCTGCGCAAGACCGTCAGTCTCGATCAGAACAATCTCGAAGCCCGGATCAAGCTTGGTAACTACTACCTCGTCGGTGGCCGCGGGCGCGCGGATGTCATCGCCGAATCGGAACGGCTTGCAAAGGAAGTTCTGGCGAAGAATCCCAACCACATTGAAGGCCATATCCTGATGGGCAGCGTGCTCTTCGCTCAACAACAAAAGGACCAGGCCTTTGCGGAACTGAACCGCGCGATCGAGATCGACCCCAGTCGAGTTGAATCTTATCTGAGCATGGCGAAGTTTTATCTCGTCAGCCGGGAGATGCAAAAAGCAGAAGAGCTCTACAAGCGAGCGATTCAGGTAAACGCGTCTTTGCCGGTAGCCCACACTGAATACGGCAAGTTCTTATCCCAGGCCAATCGTCCCGCTGAGGCCGAAGCTGAGTTTCGCAAAGCAGTCGAGCTTGGACCAACCGATCGCAATGCCCGCTTCGTATTGGCGAGCTATTATCTCGTCAACAGGCAGTTTGATAAGGCCGAAGAAGCCTACAAAGCGTTGGCTTCACTCGACTCTAATAAACCCGAGAACGCGGCAGTACTGGCCGACTTCTATTCCGCCATCAATCGCTCCGACGATGCGGTCCGGATTTACAAAGACATCCTTTCGAAGTCGCCTGATTATCTGCAGGGTCGTTATCGGCTCGGCGAGATCCTGTTGACGAAAGGTGACACGCAAGGAGCGAACGCCCAGATCGACGAAATACTCAAGAAAGACAAGAACGACCGGCAGGCACTCCTGCTGCGCGCTCGCATGAAGACCCACGGCGGACAGGTCGACGGTCTGAAGAGCGCGATGGAAGATTTGAAAAACGTCCTCAAGCAGGAACCAAACTCCCGCGCCGGCTTGTACTTCATGGCCCAGGTCAACTTCAATCTGGGATTGATTGACCAGGCTCGTGCTTTCGCCGCCGATCTGGAAAAGAACTATCCCGACTATTTGCCGGCGAAATTGATGCAGCTTCAGATCATGCTTTCCACGGGCGATCAGAAAGGCGCAGTGGCGCTCGCTACCGACTTGCTCTCGCGCCTGGACAAGACTGCTCCGGATCGTGAGAACTCGCCCCAGTTGCTCGCCGAGCTTCGCGAAAAGACTCACCTGGTGCGTGGCAGCGCGCAGCTACAGTTAAGGAATACCGCCGGCGCGCGACAAGACTTTGAGACCGCGAAGCAAATCGCGCCGTACGATCCAATTGTTTACAACAGCCTGGCGCTCGTTTCAGTCGCGGAGAGCAAACCACAGGACGCCATCGGCTACTTCGAAAACGCGCTTCAAGTTGACGCCACCAATTTCGACGCGCTTAACGGGCTGATCACGCTCTACGCAAACAATAAAGAGGCAGCGAAGGCCCATGCCCGCATCGATCAGGCGCTGAGTACTTATCCAAACCTCGCTTCTTTGCACTTCCTCAAAGCCGGCGTGTACGGGTTTGAACAGAATGCACAGATGGTCGAAGCGGAATTGAGGCGCGCCATCGAAATCGATCCGAATTACCTCGCAGCCTACTCTTCGTTGGCCAATCTCTACATCAGATCGAAACAGGAAGATCGGGCTATTGCGGAGTATCAGAAGATCGTGTCCCTGCGGCCGGAGAACTCGACGACGCCCTACACGATGATCGGAATTCTCGAAGACCAGCGAAAGAACTTCGACGCCGCGGCTGATAATTATCGTAAAGCCCTCGAGAAAGATCCGAACAACGCTATTGCCGCAAACAATCTCGCGTGGCTTTACGCAGAAACTGGCAAGGGCAATCTCGACGAAGCGGTAAGGTTGGCCCAGGGTGTGGTGCAGAAGCATCCGAACGTGGCGGGATTTGTCGATACGCTCGGTTGGGTTTACTACAAGAAAAACCTTCATACCGCGGCGGTCGAGCAATTGCGCAAGGCCGTATCGATTAACGAAGCGGAAGCCCGGGCAGCGAACGTCTCGCCGAGTGCGGCTTATCGCTACCATCTCGGCATGGCACTGAAAGGAAAGGGCGACACGGAAGAGTCGCGTCGCGAATTGGAAGCGTCGATCCGCATGTCGGAAAAAGCCCCGTTCGCGGATGTGGACCAAGCCCGGAAAGCTTTAGCCTCTAAGTAGCCGACAAACGTGACACTCCACGGGACAAGCCCGTGGCATCTTTTGAATGACGAAATAGGAGTGCGTTATGAGCGCTGAGTTCAGACAACGAAAACCGAGTGAGTACTTAAAGATTCTACAGCGGCGTAAATGGCTGGTGATTCTTCCGACCATTGCAATCACCATCGCGGTGGCGTACGTGGTCTATCGTCTCCCCGACGTCTACGAGTCGTCGACACTCATTGTGGTCAGACCCTCAACGCTTCCTAAAAACGTCGTGCCCACTGTTACCGAAGACAACCTGACGCGACAGTTGACCGGCATCCAGCAGGTCGTCAACAGCCGCAGCTCTCTCGAGCCGCTGGTCGAAAAGTACGACCTCTACAAGCTCGAGCGACTCCGCGGCGAGCCGATCGAAGGCGTCATCGGCATGATGCGCAAGGACATCGACGTCAACGTAAACACCACTCGCAACGACATCACGAACGGTTTCAATATCAGCTACAGGTACCGCGATGCCAAAATCGCGCAAGCCATTACTTCCGAGCTCGCCGGGAAATACATCAGCGTCCAAACAGCCAACCAGGTGAACTCCGGCTCGGCCGCACTAACCTTTATTAATAACCAGGTGAGCCAGGCTAAAGAGGAGCTCGCCGCGATCGACAAGCAGCGATTCGACTTCATGTCGAGCCACGTGGGCAATCTGCCTTCGGAAGCCACAGGTCTCTTCAATCAACTCGCAGGCCTTCGCGAAGAGCAGAAGGCGTTAATGGCTGAGGTGGGACGATTACAGGATCGACGCGCAGCCGCGACCGGCCAGTTAGCAGTGCTCAAGGAGAGTCGAGAGCAGACAATCCTCGATACCGCGGAGAATATAACCGATCCAAAAACAACCCAGGCTTGGTCGCAGCTGGTGTCGCGAAGGGCGGCGTTGGAAGGTGAGCTAACCAGGCTGAGCCAGGAGTACAAACCGATTCATCCTGATGTGATCGCGAAGAAGAAGGAAGTCGAACAGGTCCAGGAACAGATGGATGGCATGATCGCGGACTGGAAAGAAAAGATCAAAACCAGGCAGGAGAGGCTTGAAAGGAACCCAAATGTGGGTATCGCCCAGGCGGAAGCTGAAATCAAACTGGCCGAGGGCGAGATCAAGCGGCAGCAGAAGATGCTCGCCGACAACGAGAAGGCGATCGCCGGCATAGTAGACCGCATCAACAACGTTCCCGGCGTCGAAGTCGCATTGGGAGCAATCGAACGGGAGTATCAGACCAAGAAGGCGGCTTACGACGATCTTCTGATACAGCAACAGAAGATTGGTCTCAATACCGAAGCCATTATTCAGCAACAAGGCGAGGGCATCGAGGTGATCGACCCTGCCAACCTGCCGTCCAAGCCAGTCGCTCCGAAACGCATAATGCTCAGCAGCCTTGGGCTCGCTGTTGGTCTCGGCCTCGGCTTGGTGCTGGTTGGAATCTTCGAAGGACCACGCCTGCTCACGATTCAAAACTCAGACGATGCCCGGCACTACACCGGATTGCCTGTGCTACTCGCGGTACCTGAGCTGTTGACGCCGCAGGAAGCGCGATCTGTGCCGCGCCGTCGCAAGTTGTTACTGGCCGCCGGCGTGGTGGCCACATTGGTCAGTATTCCGATGCTGGCACTGGCGCTCAAGCTGACGCACGTTTTCGAATTCCTGATGCAAGGTCGTGGTTAAGCGGTAACTGGAGGTTTAAAGAGTGTACGCTGAATTTTACGGTCTGAAAGAGTTGCCATTCGCGCTGACTCCTGACCCGCGCTTCATCTACTTCACTCCGTCGCACACGGAAGTGATGGCCAACCTGCACTACGGCATTGAAAGCGGCAAAGGTCTCGTGGTGGTGACCGGCGAGGTGGGAACGGGCAAGACGACGATCCTGCGCTGGATGATGGAGCGTCTGGACCGCACGGTGCTTGTCGCTTACATCTTCAACCCGCGTTTGTCTGTGCCGGAGTTTTACCAGCACGTTGCGACTCTGCTCGACGTGCAGAAGTGGGAAACTAAATCGGAGTTGTTACTCGAACTCGGACGGGCGCTGGAGTCGCGTCATTCGCGCGGGCTGCGCACTGTGCTGATCGTCGATGAAGCGCAAGGCCTGTCGCCGCACGTTCTCGAAGAGATCCGGCTGCTCTCGAATTTTGAGTCAAACACAGCCAAGCAGTTGCAGATTGTTTTAACCGGTCAGCCGGAGCTGCGGGAAGTACTCAACAACCCTGACCTGCGACAGTTGAAACAACGCATCGCGCTGCGTTGCGTGATCAAGCCGCTGCCAAACGTCGAGGAGACCGATCGCTACATCACTTCACGTTTGCTGGTGGCCGGCGCGGAGCGCACTGATATTTTCTCGCCGGAAGCCGTCGATTACATCTTTCGTTGTTCCGACGGTATCCCGCGAAACATCAACAATCTTTGTGACAACGCGTTGTTGGCCGGCTACGCCGCCGGCGACGCGACGATCGGCCGTTCGATTATTGAAGACGTGGCCGACACGTTCGACATGTTGCCCCGCTCCGATCGTGGCAGAGGACAGAGGGGCGAGGAACGCGAAGAGCCCGCGCGCATCTTTTCCTCCGCAGGGCGCGCCGAGTTGTGGAATGCAGGAAAGACAACCGGCGAAGGCGAATAGCCACAGATAACACGGATACCAGATCCGGATTGAGGTGAAATAGATGGGAAGAGTTTTCGATGCCATGAGACGACACAGCGCTACCGACAACAACGGTAACGCTGCGAAGGCAACAGAGAAATCAGAGCACCGTAAAGAGAGCCCGCGTGTTTCCGGGCTGACTTCCGCGGCACATATCGAGGAACAGATATTGAGCGGTTCCACGATCATGTCCATGCCCAAGACGGTGCAAAGTTCAGCGTCCACTGCGCACACTGCGGATGTACCCGGCGGGTCGGCACTCCCCGGCGGAATTCCTTCGCGTGATGCTGGGGCAACTTTGGGCGCTGCCGAGGCGACGCGCGCTGGAGGATTCGTCACATTCGACGTCTCCCCATCGCGCGTCGAGCCTCACTTGATTGCGGTCAGCCAGCCTCGTTCCGCGTACACCGAGCAGTTTCGCTCGTTGCGTACGAAGATCCTCGAGGCGGGCGAGCGTATGCAGATGCGCGCCTTCGTCGTCACTAGTGCGGGCATCGCCGAGGGCAAAACCCTCACGGCACTCAATCTAGCCTGGCTGTTGGCCCAAACAGAAGGCATTCGCGCGCTCGTGATCGATAGCGATTTGCGACGTCCCTGCGCCACTGACTATCTCGGCATCGATGCACGGCTCGGCTTGTCGGAAGTGTTGGGCGGACAGATCAACCTGGAAGACGCCATTGTGCGCCTCCAACCTTCGGGGCTGCACCTGTTGCCCGGTGGGCGCCCGCGCGACGACGTCGCCGAGTTGCTCTCCGGACCAAGTTACGCGCGTATTCTGAATGAAGTGCGCCGCATGTTTGACTACATCATCATCGATGCTCCGCCACTCGGAATCTTTACCGACGCCAACGTGTTGATGTCGAAAGCCGATGCCGGCCTTCTGGTGGTGCGTGCCGGCAAGACGCGTTACTCAGTCGTCGATAAGTTGTTGGAGCAAATGCCGAAGGAGAAAGTGTTGGGCGTAGTGCTCAATCGCACGCAGGAGCAGCCGGATGAGGCGCCGTATTACTACCAGCACCGTTACTACAACCGTGAACGAAGGACGACTGAAGTTCAGCCGGGAGAAAGACTCGAAGAGGAGGTAGCGACCGTCAATTGAGAGTCTTACGTCTCAACGGGCGAACGATATTGTTGATCACCGCCGAGGCGGTTCTGGTCTACGGCGCAATGATCACCGCCGTGTACCTGCGCGTCGGTGTAGAAGACGCGCAATTTGAACTGGTCACCAGGCAGGGATACTTGAAAGCCGCCGTCGCTTGTTTCTTCTGCCTGGCGGCTTTTTATCTTTTCGATTTGTACGACTTTCTGGTCATGCACGACCGGCGCGAGTTGGTGCTACGCCTGATCCAGGCACTGGGCCTGGCGTGGATCGCACTCGCCTTCTCGTTTTACATGTACCCGGCACTGATGCTCGGCCGCGGCGTCTCGCTGATCGCGCTGCCGCTGGCGCTTGCCCTGATGGTTTTGTGGCGCGTATCGATTCACTGGTTTCTGGGCCACCCTGACTTTGGCGAGCGCATCCTGATAGTTGGGTCCGGCAACCTTGCCGTCGAAGTCGCGCGCGAGGTGTTGGATCGCCCGGATGCGGGGTATCGCATCGTCGGCTTTGTAGGCACTGACGCCGATCTGCTGGGCAAGAGCCTGATCAATCCGCGTGTGATCGGCATGACCGAGCAGCTCGACGAGATCGTCAAACGAGAAAACATCGATCGCATCGTCGTTGCCATGGGCGAGCGACGCGGCCAACTGCCCACCAACAAGTTGTTGCAGTTGAGCCTGGCAGGAGACGTGACGATCGAGGAGGGCTTGTCGTTTTACGAACGCATCACCGGCCGCGTCTCATTGAACATGCTGCGTCCATCGTGGCTGATCTTTACCGGTCGCAGACGTCGCGCAAAGATCGCGGAACTATCGCGCAGCATGGTCCATTGGCTCGTGGCACTGATCGGTGCGATTCTTTCTCTGCCGCTCGTTCTGCTCACGGCAGTGCTGATCAAACTGGAGTCGCGTGGTCCGGTCTTTTACAAACAGGACCGAGTCGGCAAGAACGGCCGCACGTTTGTGTTGATGAAGTTTCGCTCGATGAGAGTTGACGCCGAACAGGATGGTCCGGTTTGGGCGAGCAAGGGCGACTCGCGCACGACGCGTATCGGTCGCATCATTCGCAAGATTCGCGTCGATGAGATTCCGCAGTTCTGGAACATCCTGAAGGGCGAGATGAGCTTCGTGGGACCACGCCCCGAACGGCCGCACTTCGTGGCCCAACTGGCCGAGGAGATTCCGTTCTACGAACAACGTCATTTGATCGCGCCGGGATTAACCGGTTGGGCGCAAATCAAGTATCCCTACGGCGCCTCGATCGAAGATGCGCGGCAGAAACTTCAGTACGACCTGTTTTACATCAAGAACCAGGGTTTGCTGCTGGACGCCGTCATTATATTTGAGACGATCAAAATCATTCTGTTTGGGCGCGGTGCCCAATAACGCAAGGGTTGGAGGTTGGAGATGACTAAATACAAACGCGTAGCTCTCGCTGCGCTAATGTTGATCGCGTTGACAGTGAGTAGCGCGGCTCAGACGCAGGACGATCCGCAAAAGCCACGCACCCGAACCACCAGTAGCCAGACCAAAAAGCCTCCGGTGGTAAACGACGGGCTGGAGCCGGACGATACCAGGCGTGTACCCACCGACGTTTCTGATGAAATCCAGGCCAACCGGACGGAACAGGTCTCTGAAGAATCGGCATTTACGCCTTATTACAACAACTTCTTCAGCACCTACAAACTCGGTCCTGAGGACGTTATTTCGGTCGAGGTGTTTAACCAGGAACGCTATACGCGCAGAGGCATCACCATCCCGCCGAGTGGTCGTATTTCACTCTCGCTGATTCGCGGCGGCGTTTTCGTGAATGGCAAAACGGTTGACGAAGTGGCGGAGATCATCAAGAAGCATTACGACGAGTACATCATCGAACCGCAGGTGTCAGTGTCGCTCGATAAGGCGATGTCTTATCGTTACAGCATTATCGGCGATGTGGGCCAGCCCGGCGTTCGTTTGATGAGCCGCCGCATGACCGTGACTGAAGCGGTCGCCGAAGCGGGAGGCGTGCTGACCACCGGCGACAGGAGCAAGGTTTACGTTTTACGACGACAGGAAGGCGGCGTCTTAGCTTCGATTCCGGTCAATGTCTCGGCGATTTATAAAGGCAAGGCGGCGGACAATGTTTATCTCGTGCCGGGCGATCAGATCGTCGTGCCCGGAAACAAGATGAAGAAGGTCAAGGAGTGGCTGGGCTACACGTCAGTGTTGGGCTTCGCGCGCATCTTTGGGTTTTAAGCATTTAAGGGGCGGCACTCGTGGCCGCCCGTCT
>JAICQI010000472.1 GCA_025937955.1 Pyrinomonadaceae bacterium | reverse complement strand
CGTAATCGCGACACCGAGGCCTTTCAGTAACAAATCGATCTCGCCTTTATTTCCGGTCACGAACGTCCAGCCCGGACCGGCGTTGTATTTCTCTGCGAAGGCGTGCAGCCGCTCGGGCGTGTCGACCGTGGGATCGACGCTGACTGAGATTAGTTTTACGTCGAGTCCGCGTTGCCCTGCATCTTGTTGAACTTTGCGGAACGTCGCGGTTAGTGGCGGGCAACTGGCGGTGCACGTGGTGAAGATGAAGTTGATCGCGACGGTTTTACCCTTGATCAGATCGGTGTAGAAGTCGAGCTGCTTGCCGTTTTGATCGTAGACGGCCGAGTTTGGGATCTTCATGGATGAGAACGATGCGCTTTCATTGGCAGCCTCGTTCGCGGGCGCTGGTTCACTTTTTTTCTCAACCGGTCGCAGATTCATTCCGCACTTCGGACAGCGGGCGCTGCGCCTGGTTGACGTAACCTCCGGATGCATCGGGCAAGCGTAGACAACACGCTGCGCAGGCTTTTGGGTTGTGGTGCGTTTCTGCGCAACAGCGATACCTGGGACGATCAAAAGAGCAACGAGACCGATCACTCTAAAAAGCATAATTCCCCTTGTGTTATAGGTCCTTCAGAACTTATATGACCTATTCCTTTTTACTTTTGTGTTGGACCTTGATCCTTGATCACGCTATCGACAACTTTCACCAGCTCTTCACTCTTCGCCAATCCGAACGCCTTCTTCCAAAGCCCGGTGCGCTCGTTGCCGATGATGAAGATGTTCATGTGCGATTCCTTGTTGTCGACAAACTGGCCCAGCTTCTTGAGCGCTAAATCGACGCTCTCTTTGTCGCCGGTCAGAAAATACCAACCGGGCCGGGCGTTCAGTTTTTTCGAGTAAGCTTTGAGTTTAGGGGGCGTGTCAACGGTCGGGTCAACACTGATGGAGATGATGTAAGCGTCTTTGCCGAGGCGTTCTCCGAGTGCTTCCTGCACCTTCTCGAGGTTGCGGCTCATCGGCAAACAACTTCCCTGACAGGTGGCGAAGAACGAATTGATGATGACTGTCTTGCCTTTTATTAGATCCGAGTAGAGCCGCATCTGCTCGCCGTTTTGATTGATGAGCACGGTGTCAGTGAAATACTTCTGAGTGGCAGGCGTCTCGGGTTCCTGAGCGTTGATTGAGGTGAATACAAAGAGCAGCGTTGCAATAACGAAAATCGACTTCATGGAAATCCCCCCTGAGAATGGTCGACTGATTGTACTGAAGTCCAGGGGGATTACAAACGAAAAGGCGCGACGGTTTGGCCGCCGCGCCTAATCTAGTGTGGTTATCGTCCTCACCCCGACAACCACAGTTGACGGAAGGATTCACCAACCGTCTAATTGCCAAGCACTATAGTCTTCATCACAGAGAAATGCAACCCTACTTCACTGCCGCGCTCCACAACCACAACGTCAAAAAGAATCCATAAAACAACGCCAACGCGACGAGCGCCAGGCGCCGCCACATCGGTGGGCGCAACGCCACCGGCAATAGCCGTGTGTTGATGTAAAGCAGGTGCAATGAGCTAATAATAAAGACTATGCCCGCCATGTTCGCGCTCAACGCCAACAGGATAATCGGTTGCGTCAGCTTTAGCGCCAGGATGCCCCAAAGGGAGATCACCGCCAGCGCCGAATAATAGACGACACGTACGTCCCCACCGCGCCACGCGCGGATGCGCGCGCTGCCGGTCCAGAGAATGTCCGTCACCGCGCGCGTCATTCCCTCGAGAATGTCGAGCTGCGCCTTGAAGAGAATCCAAACTCCGAGTATCGCGATCACGCCACCAAAGATCGCGCCCTTCTGCGTTGCCACCGCCTGGGCCAATGCTGCCGCGACACCGAGCCCGCGAATGTCTGTTCCCGCCGGCACGAAAGTGACGTAGAGCAACGCCGGCAACGTCATACCGAGCACCGCTCCGGTGAAGAAAACTCCCCACTGGTCCACTCTTATGATCCGCCACCAGCCACGCCAGCGTGAGAGCGACTCCGCGTTCGGCTCAAAAGTCGCTCCCGAGTGGGCCAACGCCACTTTCTTTCCACCAACCGCCGCCGGAATAAAGCCAACGCTGCTGCTCATGCCGTATCCTTTGTCGCGCGCCCAGTTGCTCAAAGTCAGATTCGCAACTCCGCCGCCACCCGCATAAGCAGCAAAAGCACCTATCAGGAAGAAGTCAGCCCCAGCCGGAACAAATTGAAACGAACCGGTCTTCACGTCGAAGCCCGCAAAGCCGGCAAGCGCGGCGCCCCACGTCGATAAAGGAACGAAGAGAATGCAGAGTATTCCCAGCCCCCCGATGATCGCCGCGATCATGATCCAGTTGAGATATTCGAGCGTGCGTTCGATGCGCCTTCCAACCAACAGGATCATCCCACACAACAGATAAAGACCGACGCCGATGGCGTATACCATTCCCGCCTCGCCGCCCGCCGGCAAACGCTTTGCAAACAGAAAAAAGACTGCGCCTGCGGCGGCGCCCGCCCAACCAGGCCAACCCATCTGCAGAAAGTAAAGGACAGCATAGAACCAGGCCCAGAAGGTGGAGGATGGTCGCGTCCGCATGAAGCCGGTGACTGCGGGCTCGCCGGTCGCCATGGTGTAGCGCATCAGCTCGACGTTGAGCAGCGTCTGTAACAGTGCCGCAAGACCCACGATCCAAAGCAACGAAAGTCCGTATTTCACAAACGCTGCTGGTCCAAGCAGGAACTCGCCGCTGCCGATTGAGGCTCCGAGCACGATCACGCCTGGACCGACTGCGTTGATCCACTGGAGACCGCGCGGCCTCGGCGCGACCGGCAGTTCACCGATGCGCCAGGGAGCCAGACCGGACCGTGCTTCTGGTGCTGTTTGGTTGACAGTTTGTGTGGCCATAGTTTTTGGAGGGCAGAAGCATAATGCACTTGTGATTTTCTTTGAACTGTTAGTATGGTTTTATCTGTAGCCGCGGATAAACGCAGATGAAGACGGATTCTACTCGTATTGCTACGCCTGCCGATGCAGCGAACATAACAGCCATTATTAACGCAGCGTTTCGCATCGCTGAGGAATTTTTTATCGACGGCAACCGTATTACTCAAGCTGAGGTCGAAAAGTTGCTCGCGAAAGGCACGTTTCTGCTCGCTGAGACTGGCGACCAGCTTGACGGATGCGTCTACGTCGAGCTTCGTGGCGAGCGATCCTACCTCGGCCTGTTGTCAGTCGATCCCGGTCGGCAGCAAGGTGGGCTCGGATCGCTTTTGATGAACGCGGCGGAGAGCTACTGTCGCGAGCGTGGATCACACTTTATGGACATTCTCATCGTTAACCTGCGTGAAGAATTGCCGGCGTTTTATCGCAAGCGCGGTTACGTCGAGAACGGAACGACGCCGTTTCCCGAAGACGTCGAAACG
Organism: Pyrinomonadaceae bacterium; assembly: GCA_025937955.1. Taxonomy (GTDB): domain Bacteria; phylum Acidobacteriota; class Blastocatellia; order Pyrinomonadales; family Pyrinomonadaceae; genus PSRF01. Next base: position 1,733 of record JAICQI010000472.1, on the reverse strand, counting down.
AAGATCCCCTGCCACTTTATAACTATGGAAAAATACTTGTAGTGGCCTTGATAATGAAACGCGCAGAAGAACAAGCTGAAGTCATTTCGATCGATGGACGCGAGGTTCGCGTCACCAATCCGGACAAACCATACTTCACTGTACAAACAAAACTCTCGAAACTCGAACTCGTTCGTTACTACTTATCGATCGCGCCCGGCGCGCTCGCCGGCATTCGCGATCGTCCAATCGTTCTGAAGCGCTTTGTCGACGGCGCTGAAGGACAGGCGTTTTATCAGAAGCGTGCGCCTACGAATCGACCTGACTGGCTGCGCACCACGACGTTGTCGTTTCCTTCCGGTCGTGAAGCAGAGGAGGTTGTCGTTGACGATGCTGCCGGGCTCGCGTGGGTCGTGAACCTCGGTTGCATCGAGTTGCACCCACACGCGGTGCGCGCTGCGGATCTCGATCATCCGGATGAGCTGCGCGTCGATCTCGATCCTGGTCCAGGTGTTAGTTGGGAAGACGTGCGGCTGGTGGCGCTGGAAGTGAAGGCGCTGCTCCAGGAGATGGATTTGCGCGGATGGCCCAAGACCAGCGGCTCGCGTGGCATGCACGTCAACGTTCGCATCCAGCAGCGTTGGAATTTCAGTGAAGTGCGACGTGCGGCGGTGGCATTGTCGCGTGAGATCGAGCGTCGCCTGCCAAAACTGGCGAGCTCGAAGTGGTGGAAAGAAGAGCGGCACGGCGTGTTTCTCGATTACAACCAGAACGCGAAAGATCGCACGACTTGTTCGGCGTATTCCGTGCGGCCGTTGCCTGACGCGCGCGTTTCGACACCGCTGCAGTGGGACGAAGTTGCGGATTGCGATCCGGCGGATTTTACTGTGCTCACCGTGCCGCAGCGTTTTGCGAAGTTGGGAGATCCACACGCGGAGATGGACGCGCACGCCGGTTCGCTCGAAAAGCTGTTGGAGCTTGCGGACAGAGACGAAGCCGCTGGTTTGGGTGACGCGCCATGGCCGCCGCACTTTCAGAAAATGCCCGGCGAAGGATCACGCGTGGCGCCGTCGCGCGCGCGCGGTGCCGCGAAGAAAGCTCCCGCGAAGACGAAGCGAACGCGGATGCCGCTGATAGTGGTTGCCAACTCGCCCGATAAGAAGGCGGCGCTGGAAGGTTTGGAACGTTGGAAAGCAAAGTATCCGAAGGTCGCAAAGCTGCTCGCCGTGGATGATGTGCTGGTAGATTCGATGCGTGGTCGTTCTTCGACTTGGACGCGGATCAGAGTCAACTTGCGGAACGTTCCGGAGAAAATAAGACCACCACAGGAAACTCCGGATCCCGACGACGACCCGACGCGCGAGTGGCGCGAAGCGCACCGTAAGCGAGATAGTGAAGCGGATTAAATGAGCGCCTCTAAATAGAACAAGTCAGGAAGAGGGGCTTGCCCCCGCTGTTGGATGAGTTCGAAGAGCGGGGGCAAGCCCCTCTTCCTGACTTGTTCCTTCCAAGGAGGCGCCAATTCATCAATCCTGGCCGAAGATCAACTCGAGCTCGTGTGGCGGCACGACCTCGAGTTGCTCGTAGGTGCAATCGCTCGGCTTCTTATCAGTACGCCAGCGACGAAACTGTGTCGTATGCCGAAAACGATCCCCCTGCATGTGCTCGTACGCCACCTCCACGACTAACTCCGGCCGCAAAGGCTCCCACGAAAGATCCTTGCCGTGACTCCAGCGACTCTGAACGCCCGGCAT
>JAICQI010000024.1 GCA_025937955.1 Pyrinomonadaceae bacterium | reverse complement strand
TACTCCTCTTGGCGGGGGCGCGGGGTGGGGGTGGGCTCTCTCGCCTCTGCGTCGGCCCCCCCCCCCACACCCCGCGCCCCCCCCCCCCCCCCCACTCCAGGGAGGCGCCCAATTCAGACTTACTCAGTACCCAATGATCCTCGTTTTAATACTTTCTATATTTTTTGCGCAGACCCCTGCGCCAGCACCATCCGCCTCGGTTGACGAAAAATCTCAGCAGATAATCGATCGCGCTATTGAAGCGTTGGGCGGTCAGAGATATCTGAACGTGCAAACTGTAATCGGTAAAGGCTTTTACACGACCTATAGAGACGGCGTAACGCAGATTCCGGCGCGCTTTCTCGATTACATCGCCTACCCCGATAGCGAACGCACCGAGTTTACGAGTGCCGGGATTCGCACGATACAAACAAACGTCGGCGACACGGGCTGGCTGTTTGACGGCGCAGTGAAGAAAATCTCCGATCAATCTCCCGCGCAGGTCGAGGATTTCAAGCGCGCGCTGAAAACCGGTCTCGAGTACCTGCTGCGTGGTAACTGGAAAAAGGATGGTGGCAAGGTCACTTACGTAGGACGGCGCGAGGCCGGCGTCGGCAAACGTAATGAGGCAATCCGGCTGACGGATCCGGATGGCTTCTGGATCGAATATGAGTTTGGCGCTCGCGACGGCTTGCCTGCGAAGATCATCTACAAGCGCATGCGCAAAGATCCGGATAGCGGCGATATGGTCGAGACGACCGAAGAGGATCAGTTATTAAAACTTATCCAGGTCGATGGCGTGACGGCGCCGTGGGTGGTCGATCACTTCGTAAACGGAAAACAAACTTCGCGGATCAACTACGAGTCAGTGCAATACAATCAGAGATTTCCGGACAATCTCTTCGCAAAGCCGGTTGATGTGAAGGCGATTAAGTAAGCCGCAGATTGAACAAGTCAGCTCAATAGAACAAGCCAGCTTAACTAGAACAAGTCAGGAAGAGGGGCTGGCCCCCGCCGCTCAGGGAATTCACCCCGCGGGGGCAAGCCCCTCTTCCTGACTTGTTCAATCTGCAGTTCTTTTAGATCGCTAACCCGCCGTCCACCTGGATGACCTGCCCGGTTATGTAACGAGCATCGTCGGAGAGAAGGAAAGCTGCGATGCGCGCTACCTCATCGGGTTCCGCAAAACGTCCGAGCGGAATCTGCTCGCGAATCTTTGCCTGGTAGTTTTCATCCAACTTGCCCGCCATGTCAGTCGCAACCATGCCGAGCGCGAGCGCGTTAACTGTGACCTTCCTGCTGGCGACTTCCTTCGCGAGTGCTTTCGTGAGACCAACCATTCCCGCCTTCGACGCGGAATAGTTTGACTGGCCCGGCATTCCCACTTCACCGCTTATCGACGAGATGTTGAGAATCGATCCGCCAGTATCCTGACGCAGCATCGTCCGCAATACGGCTTTCGCGAAGTTCCACGAGCCTTTGAGATTTGTGTTGAGCACTTCGTCCCAGTCGTCTTCTTTCATGCGCAGAATCAGGTTGTCACGCGTGATGCCGGCGTTGTTGACGAGAAAATCGATGCGGCCGAAAGCTTCCTTGACCTGTTGGACCATCTGCGCCGCCGCCTCGGTATTCGCCACGTCGCACTGCACCGCCAACGAGCGCACACCCAACGCCTCGAGCTCCGACTTCAAACTCTCCGCTGCTTCCGCACTTTTGGCGTAATTAAAAGCGACGTCAGCGCCCCGTCTCCCGAGTTCGAGTGTAATCGCTCTGCCGATGCCGCGCGTGCCGCCAGTAACGATCGCTGCGCGACCTGAGAATTGTTTTTGCTCCGTCAAGTTTGATCCCCTCTCTCCTGGAGGGGCTTCTAATAACATATCTCAGTGGAACAGAACAAACGTCCTTAATCGAGCTGACCCTTCGTCTCGCCCAAACTCGCGACATCTTCCAGCCCGGCGGCCCCGCGTTTGAACTCGCGCATACTCGAGCCGAGACCTTTCGCCAGTTGCGGCAGGCGCTTGGCGCCGAAGAGGAGCAAGAAGATAACAAGGACTATCATTAACTCCTGCGTGCCAGGCATTCCTAAACCAATAACATAGTTCATCACTTCACTCCTTTATCCTTTTCAATCACGAGCTCCATCCCACACTTCGGGCATTCGCCGCGCGACTTCGAGTGCATGTCGGGATGCATCGGGCAAACGTACTTGACGGCGTGCTGCCGCACTCGCTTCCGCGCCTTCGCGGCACGCCGCCGCACATGTTCAGACGCCGTGTGTTGATGCTTCTGAGCCACTGTGCTCGCCGGCCCGGCGAATACAAGCGCGGCGACGACCGCGACGAGCGATGCAAATGCGATGTAAATCTTCTTTATCATGAGCTTTTCCTTTAGAGTTCTTGAGTCACAAGAAGGCACATAAGGCACAAAATGAAATCCTTTTGTGCCTTTGTGTCTTTTGGTTATTTAGTCTTAGCGCTTCGTGACAGTGTTGCCGCCCGAGTTTGTGACCCAGACGGTCGAGCCCGACAGTGCAATCCCGATCGGGCCTCGCCCAACTGAGATCGAACCCAGGCTCGCTCCGTCAGCGGCATTCAGCTTCGTCACGCTGTCACCGCCGTTATTGACGACATAGACAACGCCTTTGCTAAAGACTACTGATACGGGACCATCACCGGCCTTGTAAGTACCAGTCACCATTCCCTCGGTGCTCAGCTTCATCACGTTGCTGCTGCCGAAGTTGGCGACCCACAGGCCAGTACCGTCGAACGCGATTCCGAATGGTCCATCGCCGACCGGGAACGTACCGACAATGACGCCGTTCGACGCATTCAACTTCGTTACGGTGTCGCTGTTGTTGTTTGTGACATAGATGTGTATGCCATCAGTTGCCATGCTGACCGGACGCGCCCCTACCTCGTACGTGCCGAGCGTCATGCCGTCCGCCGCGCGCAGCTTCGTCACGGTATTGGCGATGCGGTTAGCAACCCAGATGCTGCCGTTGCTTACCAGAAATCCACCTGGTCCTTCCCCGACAGCGTATGTGCCGACCACCGCGCCGCTCGCCGGGTCGAGCTTCATCACGTTGTTACTGAGATAGTTCGCGACCCAAATGGACGCACCATCAAAGGCCACCGCCACGGGCCGGTGGCCCACGGTGTAGCTGCCAATTACGGCTCCATCACTCGCGCTGAGCTTCGTGACGGTATTGCTGAACTGGTTAGCCACGAAGACGTTCGCGCCGTCGGTGGTGACGCCTTCCGGCCCAAGGCCGACCTTAAACGCGGCGGGTGCAGCGGTGGTCAACTGTGTAGTGGTCTGTGCTTGCGACGTGGCCGTGACCAATGTCAGCAGAATGCCGAGCAGGCCATTAGTAATCAATCGATTCACTTTCATCTGTCTCCTCCTCCTCCCATTCGTTTCTTCTGAGCCTCCTCGGCTGTTGGCCAGTCAACCAGGCCGATCTCTTTTACGATTTTGGCGGGCGGGAGCGAGGCGGGACATCCTGCCCACAGCGTGTGCGGTTCGTTACCCCATCTCAGCATCCCGATGTGGTTCGACTTATTGGCGTCGCGCACCGGATCGCGGTCGATGAAGCCGAGCTTTTGCCGCAGCAACTCCACGTCCTTTGGATCGCCGGTAAGAAACTGCCAGCCTGGTCCAACCTTGTACGCTTTGGCGTAGGCGGCCAGCTTCTCGGGCGTGTCCTCCTCCGGCTTAAGCGTGATCGAGTACATGAAGATGTCTTTGCCTACCCGGTCACCGAGCAGTTTCTGCACCTTCACCAGGTTTGTCGTCGTGCCCGGGCAGGTGCCCTCGCACTTCACGTACATGAAATTGATCAGCACGATCTTGTCCTTCATCAGGTCGTCGTAGAACTTGACCTTCTTACCTTCGTGCGTTGTCAACGTAACGTTTGGGAAACTACGCTCGGCGAGTCTCTCGCGCGGCGTCTTGACCTTGAACTCGCCCTGGGCGAGCGCGATGCGCCCGCCCGACATCACGGCGACTCCCACGAGCAGGACAACCCCGAGAAGGCCAGCGAAAGTTCTCCAATACAGGTTTCTCATGTTCGCTATCTCCTTTCTCACGGGTTCGTGATGTTGTCGCCATCGCCCTCGACGATTTCCCAAATGAGCATCATCGCGTGATCCTCGTGTACGACGTTGTGGCAGTGGAATGGATAACGGCCCACGAAGTCGCGGAATCGGAAGAAGACTTTGGTGTGCATGTTGTGCTCCAGGCGGATGACGTCCTTGCGTCCGTTTAGGACAAGGCCGGTCGAAGCCGGTGGCGCGCCATTGACCGAGAGGAACTGGAACTCCTCGAAGTGGATGTGCGCCGGATGCTGCCAACCGCCTGAGCTGTTGGTGACAACCCAGTGCTCGACTGAGTTCTTCGAGATTCGAGCTCGCACCTCCTGACAGTCCGGATCCATCGAGCGGCCGTTGATGGTCCAAAGACCATTTGAGCGATCGAAGTTGAATGTGCGCGTAATGCGTGGTGTTGCGGTTTTGGCCGGCAGTCCATAGAAGCGCGTAATCGTTGCCGGATCGACACTGTTGTCAGCAATCGGCGGCAGGTCGACGACAATCTTGAGGATCAGATTACCCTGGCCCGCGGGCAGCACCTTGCCCGTTGGCCCACGGCCGTCCTCCTGTTCCAGGCGATTCTCGATGTAGAGAGTCTTACCCGCGTACTTCGAGAAGTCGATGATCACGTCGGCGCGCTCGGCCACCGAGATACGCACGCTCTCGACCTCGACAGGTCGCTCGAGCAAGTTGCCGTCAGTAGAGATCTGGTGAAACTTGATCCGCTGGTTCAGGTTGTTCTTGTCGGTCAGGAAGAACTGGTAGAAACGCGATGGACCCGCGTCGAGCCAGCGGAAGCGATAGCGCCGCGGGTGAACGTGCATCACGGGCTGCACCTTGCCGTTAACTAGAAAACGATCGCCAAGCACACCGTCGAAGTTGAAAGTGTCAAAGGTGAGCAGGCCGGTTTCTGAGTCATAGAGATGATCGCTGAAGACCATCGGCACGTCGAAGTTGCTGTCGTCGCTGACGCCGTCGCCAAACGAGGGAAGGTGGAAACCTGTCGTCTCATCCCCGGTGTCGTGGTCGTTGAAAAGCAGGTACATGCCTGCCAGTCCCTTGTAGACGTTTTGCGAGGTGAAGTCGTGCATGTGGTCGTGATACCACAGCGTGCTCATCGCCTCCTGGATGTCACCGCCCACGTCCTTGTGCGTCGAGTTCACACCGGCAAGCACGTTCGGATAATGCTGATCGTAAAACTGCCCGGGTCTGAAGAAGTCACACGGATTGCCGTCCGACTCTGCGGGCGTGTGTCCGTTGTGCAAGTGCGTGGTTACTAAATTTTTGCCGAAGCCGCCGTTGTTAACGGGCAGGTTGTTGCGATTGCGGACCAGAATGGGCTTGCCGTAGCGCTCGACATAAAGTGGGCCCGGGACCAGTCCGTCGAAACCCCAGAGCGGCTGCGGCGGCAGGGCCGGATGCGTAATGATGTTAGACAACCGCTGTTCGACTTCATAAAACTTCACTGGCGCGAACTGACTGAACGCCTGGTGTGTAATCGTGCGGCCTTCGCCAGCCACGGTGTTAGGCAAGGCGGTCGGTGTTGGGTTCAAAGCCGTCACCGGCTGCTTGACTGTCATGCGCGTGAATTCCTGAACAAAGGGAGGAGTCGGCGGGCTGCTTGGACCACTGCCGCTGCCGCTGTCGAAGAGACGTCCGGCGCTGCTGCGCGCCCTGACGCTCAAGCCTGACATCGGAACGAGCAGACCGGCGCCGGTCAGTAAACCCAACCTGAGCATCTCACGCCGGCTCAAGCCGGCCGCGACGATCTCGCGCCTGTTTTTGGCAGCTTGAAGCTTCTCCTTCTCCGCTCTTCTATTGATCTTCGAGATGTTTGCCATAAGGTAGCTCCTTTTTAGTGCGAACCTCTGCTATAGGTCCGATAGGACCTACTGGACCTATTGCAGAGATTGCACGGGGAAATTCAGCGAGTGCTTAGTCGCACCAATCGCCTGTTTGTTGCAGGCAGCGGAAGTTGTTGCCGAGTGCGGGGAAGACCGCGGTGCCGTCAGCGCGCTTAACGTCGCGAATGAAAGCATCTGGTCGAATGAAGCCGTTGCGCGGATCCTCGGGAATCGGGCAGATGACCCAACGAAATACGCCGTCATCAACCGGACGCGTGCGCAGCTCAATGAAGCCTTTGGCGGCGAGATTGTCGATCTGCGACGGGCTCGTCAGGATCGCCGTGCCGTCAAGATCGCGACCGTTGGTTGCTGCAATTGGATCGAGTTCCTTGCGCCCTTCGGTCGTGAAGGCTTTCGGTGTATAGACCACCCACACCGCAACCCACAAGCCTAGCGGATCGTTCGAGAAGTAGCCGTCGCGCGTGTCGAAAACGTTGTCCTGTCGTTTGTTGGGAAGGAATGGATCGAGAATCGATCCGTTCGACGCTTTCGGAAAAATGAATACACGGAAACGTTCCGCAGTGTCGAAAGCGGCCTGACCGCGTGATGTCAGTGTACCGCCAGCATTGCGTTCGAAGCTGGTCGAGTTAAGCACGCCGAAAATGTTGGCGTACGTCAGACCACTCGAGCCGGTTGTGCCGGGAGTAGTTTCGATAGTTCGTACATTTGATCGGTTCGGATCGGTGTTGGTGTTGTCGATGACGAAATCGCCGGCGCGGCCCGCAGTGCCAACGCGCAAGACGATGTTCTCGGGTACGACGCCGTGCGCACGATACGCTGCGTCGCTAAAGTCAAAGGGCGAGGTGCCGAGGTCGCTGCCTCCGCTCGCGGAGACACTCGCGCCGAAGTTAAGACTTCCTACAACTGTCAGCGCCAGTGCGATGACGGCAAGCAGGATGGTCCATGACGAAATCTTCCTGTTCATTCTCATGATCGGTTCTCCTTGGTGGTGGTTCAAACGAGGTGCGAATCATGAAGGAAGAGTTTTTGGTCGACTGTCAGCGTGGCGACACGAGTGTCACCCCGCTGACAAAAGTGTGAAAAAACTTTGACTGAGGGCCAGGAGGATGCCGGCGTAAGTCTGAAGTTCTTTGAGACGCTTGATGCGAATCCAACCACGACCCAATTCGATGATGCTGCGACGTTCCATGTCATTGAGAACGGTGGTCGTGGTTTGGCGCGCGGCGCCGATTAGACTCGCGACGTCGTGATGTGTAAGCGGCACGAGGTAATCGCTGGCAATGGTATCAACTTCGGCTGAGCTCGTGGCGAGCTCGTGCAGAAGTTCGCAGACGCGTGCGGAGACAGCCTTCGAAGTAATGTCCGAAAGTTTCTTCTCCATGCGCCGGCGACGATCGCCGACGACTCGGATGTAACTCAGAGCGAGTTTAGGTTGAGCTGCGAGGAGCTGTGTAAAGTCGCGCTTCGAAAAGACCCACATAAGCATGTCGTCGAGCGCCTGCGCCATGTTACTGCGCGGCGACTCGTCTACGAGCGCGAACTCACCGAAGATCTCGCCGGGCTGGATGATGTCGATTGCAACCTCTTTGCCCGACTCGGAGAGCACCGACAGCTTTACTCTTCCCTGCCTCAGGATGTAGACAAAGTCGGCGCGATCGCCAGGCATGTAGATGAATTCTCCGCGCGCCTTGCGCAGACTGCGCGCGTGCCCCGCGATGCGGCTCATCTCTTCGGCGTCGAGGCCCGAGAAGATTTGGACGCGGCCAGGTTGAATAGATCTAGAAAGCGTCGCGGATCCTGCGACCGTTATCATTTACAGACTCCTACCGGGAGGTGGATTTTGGAGTACTGGGCAACTCTTACCTAAAGTTAACGAAGCATCAAACGTTTATCAACTCCGGTGCATGAAGTATTTTTACAAGACTTATGTCATCCCACTTGAGCTGCTCGCGCGCCGGCATGCGACCGAGCCGCAGCAACTCCTCGGCGACTGCCATCTCGCGATCGCGGTTCATGCCTGCCACTGCCTGCACACGACCGCGCCTTAAGTAGAAAGCAAGAAAATCGTGCGACGAGACCTCGCCGTGGAATATGATCTCGTCCCACGACTTCGCGTGGCCAACGTAGAGGAGTCCAACGTCGAATTGTCGTGTCCAGAAGAATGGGACGCCTTCGAATGCGACGTCGCGTCCTAACATGTTGCGCGCGGCTGCACGCCCTTGCTGCTGCGCAGTGCGCCAGTGCTCGATGCGCATGCGCTCGCCAGTGCGTGGATCCTTAAAGCTGGCGATGTCGCCGGCGGCGTAAATACCGTCGGCCGCGCACAGCCGCGAATCAACAACGATGCCCCCCGCATCGTCCAACTCGACGCCTTCAATGAAATGAGTAACTGGCCGCACGCCTGCCCCGACGACGACCATATCTGTCTCGATTTGTTCGCCATTGTCGAGCGTCACGGCTTCGACGTTGTGACTGCCCTCAAAGTGATAGACGATTGAGCCAAGCTTGAAGCGCACACCATGACTCTCGTGCAACCGCCGGAATAGCGCACCAACTTCCGTGCCGAGTGTTGTCTCGAAAGGCTCCTGAGACGGAGCCACAACGGTTACTTCAAGACCACGCTCGCGCAAACTGTACGCCGCTTCCATTCCGATGAAGCTCGAACCGACTACCACCGCGCGTCGTGAGTTCTTGGCTGTCTCGATGATCAAATCGGAGTCGGCGAAACTGCGCAGCATGCATATGTTTTTTAGATCTGAACCCGGGATATTGAGACGAATCGGCGCGCCGCCTGTTGCAACCAGTAGCGCGTCGTAGTCCATCGTCTCACCACTCTCGAATGTAATCGTCTTCGCATGCGCGTCTACTCTCGTGACCTCCCTGTTCAGGACGAGCTGAATGCCGTGCTCGGTGAAAAACTCGTCGGAACGGAGTGGAATCCACTCCGGCTCGGCGTGGCCGTGCAAATAGTCTTTGCTGAGGTTAGGGCGATCGTAGGGCGTATGGTGCTCGCGCGTGATCATCACCACGTTGCCGCGAAAACCCTCTTCGCGAAGTGTTTGAGCAGCGGCGTAACCAGCCGCACCAGCGCCAATGATGACAAACTGTCGCGAGTCGGCAGCGGGGTCGCACGTTGCCATTGTGGGCGTGCGTCTATCTGACATGTCTTCAGGAACACTGACCAGGACCTGTTCGCCCTCAATGCGCACTGCGTAACTGACGAGCGCGTCGAGTGCAGGTGGTTCTTCCAAATCGCCGTTGACGATGTTGAAAACAGCGTGGTGCCACGGGCAAACGATGCGCGTGCCGCAGAGGGCACCTTCAACGAGCGGCGCGCCATAGTGAGGACACGTCGGACTTATTGCATGGAAACGATCGCCAACACGTGCCAGCAAGATCCGCGTCTCACCGGCCGATATCTCTTTCATCTCGCCGTCCCGCAGGTCGGAGGTGTTCGCTACGTGAACGTCTTTGTCATTCATCTGTTCGTCAGGCCACGCTACAAAGGTGGCCCATCTTCTCCTTCTTCGTTTTTAGATAGCCGGCGAAGAAATCGTGCGGCTCAACCGCGAGCGGCACACGCTCGACGACTTTAAGACCGGCCTGCCGCAGCGCGCGTATCTTTGCCGGATTGTCCGACATCACGCGCACCGCGCGCAGGCCAAGCTCGAGCAGGATTTCGGCGCATTGTTCGTAGCGCCGCATGTCAGCTTCGAAGCCCAGCCGCTCATTGGCTTCGATGGTGTCAGCGCCTTCGTCTTGCAGGGCATAAGCGCGGATCTTGTTGATGATGCCGATGCCGCGCCCTTCTTGTTGCTGGTAGACGATCGCGCCGTGTCCTTCCTGCTCGATGAGTTTCATGGCAGCACTGAGTTGCCGGCCGCAGTCACACTTGATTGAGCCAAACACGTCGCCGGTCATGCACTGCGAGTGAATACGTACAAGACTTGACCGGTCGGGTCGCAGCTCACCTTTCACAAGCGCAACGAACTCTTCAGCGGAAACGAGCGAGCGAAAACCGACGATGCGAAACTCTCCGGTCTCTGTCGGCAGTCGCGCTTCGGCGACGCGCTCGACTGTTCTTGAAGCGACGTTTGTGCTGTTGCGAACTAACCTGAGTGCCATTTCCTTTTCTCGTTGCATACTCATTGTGTTTAGAAGCGGGAAGAGGTTCTGTCAGCCAGATGCGTCGGCTGTCACCTGGCTGACAGAAGATTAAAAATTTCTTAGCCACAAAGAAGCACAAAATACGCAAGTAATTTCTTTTGCGCCTTTTTGTGGCTGTCTCATTTGTGCCTCTTCTGGCTAGAGCGACTTCAGGTACTCGACGAGATCAACCTTCTGCCGCTCAGTGAGATTCGTGCCGAAGAAACTGTTGTAATGCTCCACCACATCGCGCAGTGTTGCGAAACGTCCGTCGTGATAGAAGCCGCCCGTCTGGTGCGTCCAGAGTCCTTTGAGTGGTGCGGTTCTGTACCGCTCGTCAGGTGAACGTTTGGCTTGGAAGTCGTCAATGCCGATCTCTTCTGGCGTGTGCATGTTCCAGCCCGGCTCGGTGTAGATCGGAGGCACGTGACAGGTCGCACACTTCGCCTGGCCGTTGAACAACTCCTCGCCGCGCTTCGCCGCTGTTCGGTCGAAACTTCCGGCAGGCGCTGCAGGCGCGGGGATCGCGAGTTGGTAAAACTGAAGTGCAGGAAGCTTCGCGGTTATCAAGTCGGGATTGGCGCGCACGTTGCCGAAGCCCTCGCGTGCGGCAATCGGGAATTTGACGGGATCGTTGAGACGCGGATCATAGAACGTTCCCTGCCCGTGCATCTCGAGGTTCGCGACGAACGCGTTCCAGTGCGTGACCGACCCCCAACCCGTCCAGGTGTGAAGGTTTACGCCTGCAAGTCCGAAGGCGGGCGGGATAAGTGTCGACGCCGATTTGCCATCAGGCCGGAAAGCCTTGCCGTCGAGGAACAATTCCGCGTCAAACCTTCCTGGTCCCCAACTCTGCAAGACCGTTCGCACTGTCGCTTCGTCAACGCCGAGCAGATCCGCGACCGGCTTGAGGTTTGGACTCAGCGCCGCAATTGCGCCGACGTTGAGATCGCGGGCGGCCCAGCCGTCAAGACGCCGTCCGATGCCGGGGGCGAATGAGTTGTCGACTGTAGAGTGACAGAGAGCACAGGTTATGCCCACCGACTGAAGGCTTCCGCTATCGCTGAAAGTCCCTTTCACACCGACCACAGCATTGAGTTTTAGTAGCGCCAAAGTCGTGGCCGGGTCGTCGAGATTTACACGACCCTGCTTCAACTGAGAGATGAGGGAGTCAGGCAGTGCGTCTGAGTCAACTTTCAGTCCCACGGCGAGCGCCGTTCTTGGGCTGACGCCCGGGCCAACGCCGCCGTTCTGCGCGCCCGCAATGGCGCGATGGAGTTGCAACGCGTCGCTCCAGAACGCTTCGTCACCGAACGTGTCGAAGCGAAATGTCTGCTTGCCTTCCTCCATCATCCGCTGTGCGTTTGCGTCCGTTTGGTCGTTACTCGTGGTTTTTCCGCTCTTGCCACTCTGCGCGTCGCTCTTTACGCCCAGGAAAACCAGCGTTACGGCGACAGCTAAGAGTGCCAATGCGGTCTTCAGCAAATTGCGCTCTCTCGAATCACGTTTTCCTTCGCTCGCGGCGATCGTTCCTCTATTCCTTGTCATTCTCTCCTCCTTGCTTAACGGTCGTACTCCTGGCTTAGTCGAGCCAGTGCGAGCGCACCGAGCGAGAGACCGAAATCGCGCAGCGCTACGTCGAAATAACCGGGAATCATGAGCAGATTCACCACTATCAGCAGCAACCAGGCCGCCACCACATAGGCGAAGAGGCGCGGCTTAAACGCCACACCGAGCCCGGCGACGATCTCGATCACGCCGACTGCGAGCATCAGCTCGTGCCCATGACCACCGGTCATGTTGTTGACGAAGCCCGGGAGGTATTGCTCCCAGTTCACGAGCAAATTAAAAAATTTATCGAGCCCGGCAACAATCGGGGCCACAGTAAAGCCGAGGTGCAGGATCTGGTAAGCCTGGTAGCTCGGTTTCGACGCGCTAATGTTTTCCGCGTCGAGAGAAGTCACATCCGCTGATCTACTTATTGCCTGTGCCATCTTCGTTCGCTCCCTGAATAAGAATTACTGTTCAAAACTGCTGGGGATTATCAAAATACTCCTCTTCCATAATAAGTCAAGTACTTATTTGACTTTTGGTGTTTTTCTTCAAAATGGGCTAGAATTGCGAGTCCGGAGGTGGAGTATGGAGACGATCAAGCTGGATAGGCGCTTTTTTGAGAGCACGCGCGGGCAGATCGTCACGATTCTCCGTAGCTCTGCCTGTACAGTCGAGGAGTTGGCGGCACAGCTCGAGCTGACTGACAACGCGGTGCGAGCGCACCTTGCAACGCTCGAGCGCGACGGGCTGGTGCGACAGAGCGGACTTCGGCGCGGTCCTCGCAAACCGCACTTTACTTACGTGCTGACGCCCGAAGCTGACGCACTCTTTCCCAAAGCTTACGACGCTCTGCTCAATCAACTTATCGCGGTGCTGAAGAACCGGCTAAAGCCGTCGGAGATTGAAGACGTTCTCCGTGAAGTTGGGCGCGCGGTGGCGGCGGGTGCGCCGAGCGGAGAGAACAATCTGGACGGTCGTGTGCAGACTGCGCTGAAGGTGTTAGAGGCGATCGGTGGATCCGCCGCAGTCGAGCAGCATGAAGACAAGATCGTGATTCAAGGTAACAGCTGTCCGCTGGCCGCCGCTGTAAATGTTCATCCGGAAGTCTGCCAGTTAGCCGAGACGCTTGTCGCGGAGATCGTTAAAGCCCCGGTCCATGAGACCTGTGATCGCGAAGGGCGCCCGAAGTGTCGCTTCGAGATCAGCCTCAAAGAAGCACACAAATCGAAGTAGGTCACAAAAAGGCACAAAATGAAACCAAGATCTTTTTTGTGCCTTTTGTGCTTTTTTGCGGCTTAAGATACTTTTGTGGCCTATGTTGGATCTTAATTACGTTCGCGAAAATATTGATAAGGTGCGGGAGGCGCTCACGGCACGCCGGGCCGACAGCACCGCGCTCGACGATTTCACGCGCGCCGATGAAGAACGGCGTCGCGTCATTGCTGAATCCGATCAACTGAATGCACAGCGTAACGCGTCGAGTCGTGAGATCGGCGGGTTGATGAAGGAGGGCAAGAGGGAAGAGGCAGAAGCGCGACGCACTGACGTCGCGAAGCTGAAGGATAGGATTAGCGAGCTCGATGAACTGCGCACGCAAGCCGAGGCGCGCATGCACGAACTGCTTTCGACTCTTCCCAATATCCCACACGCAACCGTGCCCGTCGGCGAGGACGAATCGGCGAACCAGGAGGTGCGTCGCTGGGGCACACCGCCGAAGTTCGATTTCGAACCGAAGGACCACGTCGATCTCGCCACGGCACTCGGCATTCTCGATCTCGAACGCGCAACCAAGATCACTTCGGCGCGCTTTGCGATTCTCAACGGCGCCGGTGCACGCCTCGAACGCGCGCTGATCAATTTCATGCTCGACGTCCAAACTCGCGAGCACGGGTATCTCGAAACACTGCCGCCGTTCATCGTCAACCGCGCTTCACTCTTCGGCACCGGGCAGTTGCCAAAGTTTGAGACGGATCTTTTCAAGCTACAGGACGATCGCGAGCTCTACCTGATACCTACAGCTGAAGTGCCGGTCACCAATTATCATCGCGAAGAGATACTCGACGCTTCACAACTGCCGATCCGTTGGGCCGCATACACGCCGTGTTTTCGATCTGAAGCGGGTAGTTACGGGCGCGACACGCGCGGTGTGATCAGGCAACACCAGTTTGAGAAAGTCGAATTGGTGAAGTATGCGTTGCCGGAGAATTCTTACGAAGAGCTCGAATCGTTGACTCGAGACGCGGAGACGATCCTGCAAAAGCTCGGGTTGCACTATCGTGTGATGACGCTCTCGACTGGCGATCTCAGTTTCGGATCGGCGAAGACCTACGACATCGAAGTGTGGCTGCCGTCGCAGAACACGTTTCGCGAGATCTCTTCGTGCTCCAACTGCGAATCGTTTCAGGCGCGTCGCGCGCAGATCCGTTTCCGTCGCGGGGGCGGCGCAAAGCCCGAGTTTGTACACACGCTCAACGGCTCTGGCCTGGCAATCGGTCGCACCTGGATTGCGGTGCTGGAGAACTATCAGCAGGAGGATGGAACGGTGATTGTTCCTGAAGTCCTCCGACCGTATATGGGGGGTATAGACAGAATTAGAGCCGCAGATGAACGCGGATGAACGCTGATTCTGATCAGCGTTTATTTGCGTTTATCTGCGGCTTCTATTACTTGACTCTCAGATCGAACGGCATCAACAGCATCGATTCGCCGTTCTTCATTCGATCCAATAACGCCATGTATCGCAGCGCACGGCGCGCGTCCTCAGGCAGCGCGGCGAACACGGCGCGCTGCTGTTCGACCTGAGTGTTTGCGTTCTCGTTGCTGCCACTCATCAACTGCTGCAGGAACGTTTGCGGATAAGGCAGGATCACGCGTTCGACGCCTTTGTCAGCGGGAATCTTCGCGAGTTGTTTCGCAACCTCGATCGCTTTATCGAGCCCGCCAAATTCATCCACCAGGCCACGGTCCTTCGCCTGCTGTCCGGTCCACACGCGGCCCTGGGCTATTGAGTCGATATACTGCGGATCTTTTTGGCGGCCCTTCGCTACCTTCGGTACAAAATCCTGATAGTAAGTAGTCTTGATCCACTCTTCAAACTTCACTCGTTCCTCATCGGAAAACTTTTCCGTCTCGCGGAACATTCCGGCCGTCTTGCCGCGCAACACGTACTCGTTCGAGATACCGAGCCAATCGTAAAACCCGCGCATCACCGGTTTTCCCGCAACCACGCCGATCGAACCCGTAATCGTCGATGGCTGCGCGATGATCTTGCTCGCACTCGCGGAGATGTAGTAACCACCAGAGGCGGCGACGTCACTCATCGAAACCACCACCGGTTTCTGCTTGTTCGCAGCTTCAACCGCGTGCCAGATGATGTCCGATGCGAGCCCGGAACCTCCGGGACTATCTACGCGCAACACGATCGCCTTGAGCGATTTGTCGGCTGCGGCATCGTTCAATGCCTTGGCCACAGTGTCGGACCCGATTGACTGATCGCCAGACGGGCTGTTCTGTGAACTGCCGGAACCGATGTCGCCGCTCGCATAAATCACGGCAATGCGTTCACCCTTATTCAGTCCGAGCGACTCCGGCGACACGTCTTTGTAATCCGAGCCGCGCACTGCCACAAACGCATCAGTCTCCTTGTAACCAAACATCTTCTTGAACTGCTTCTCGACGTCGTCTCTGTACAACGCTTCGTCAATCAGTCCCGCTTCCCTGGCTTTGATCGCGTTGTAAGGAGCGTTGTCGATCAAGGCGCGCACTTCATCAGGCGTCTTGTGCCGCGCCTGCGCGATCGCGTTAACGTAGCGATTGAAAAGATCGTCGAGCAACGAGTTGATGTACTCGCGATGAGCGTCAGTCATCTGCTTCTGCGTGAACGTGTCACCCACGCTCTTGTACTTGCCGATCTGGTAGATATCGGGATAGATGCCCAGCTTGTCGAGCGAGCCGCGGAAGAACATCACGTCGGCGGCGAGCCCGTTAATGAACAACTGGCCCGGCGGAGGAACGATGATCTTGTCGCAGGCGGTAGCGATGTAATATTCCTTGTTCAGTCCAAACTCGATGAACGCGTAGACAGGTTTGCCCGAGGAGCGAAAATCGGTGATCGCGTCGCGAAGCTCTTCTGCCTTGCCCCAACCGACGCCTGACATGTTGACGTCAAGCAGGATCGCCTTGATGCGCTTGTCGACCTTCGCCTTCTTGAACTGCATCACCAGACCGCTGAGCGATTGCTCTGGTCCACCAAAGATTTTCTTGAACGGATCGTCAGGGCTGTAGTCGGGGAGCGGGCCGGCTACGCGCAAGGTCAGCACGCTATTGTCGCGGATGGATGGCTCGCCTCTGCGGAACGAGGCAACCAGCACCGCGATGCCGATGACGGCGACTAAAACAACGCCCCCTAAAATGCCGAGTATGATTAAGACAGTCTTTCTTGTTGATGACATATTAAATCCTCAGTTTTTGTTAGTTTGTACGCAAGAGACGCAGAAAAGGTTTAGCCACGGATTACATGGATTTGACGATCCAGCCGCCGCCGATGACTTCGTCGCCGCGGTAGAAAACTGACGCTTGTCCCGGGGTAATGGCGCGCTGAGGCTCATCAAAGACGATGCGGGCGCGCTGGTTCGGCAAAGACGTGATCGTCGCCGCTGCCGCCGTATGACGATACCGCACTCGGACCTCTGCGCGCACTGGTTCTTTTGGATCGTCTAAAGCAATCCAGTTGACTCGGGCTACTGTGAACTCACTGCTCAACAAATCTTCCGACGAACCGGCAGTCACGCGATTCTTCGCGGCATCGATCGAAATTACGTACAACGGTCGCTCATCAGCGATACCAATGCCGCGACGCTGTCCGATTGTGTAGCGATGAATGCCTTCATGACGTCCGATGACGCGCCCCGTCGTGTCGACAATCTCGCCTGCGCCGGGCAAGCGGTCGGTGGCGTTTTCAGCGTCGAGATAGCGATCGATGAAGCCTGCGTAATTACCGTCCGGTACAAAACAGATCTCCTGCGACTCTTTCTTCTCGGCAACGCCGGTCAAATTGTGTTGTCGCGCTGCGTCGCGAGCTTCCGGTTTTGACATCTCTCCGAGTGGAAACAGCGCGCGTGATAACTGTGCCTGCGTCAGTTCCCAAAGGAAGTACGACTGATCCTTCTGCTCATTCTTGCCGCGAAGCAACTTGTAGCGGTTGCTGACCGCATCGAATTCAACGCGCGCGTAATGGCCGGTCGCCACTTTCTCGCAACCGAGGCTCAGCGCCAGTCGATCCAGTGACGCAAACTTCAAACGACTGTTACACGACACGCACGGAATCGGCGTCTCACCGCTGAGATAACTGGTGACGAATGGCTGGACCACATCGCGCTCGAAATCGCGCTCGAGGTTGAGCACGTAAAACGGGAAATCTAGCTCTTCGGCGACGCGCCGGGCATCGTAAACGTCATCGAGCGAACAGCAACGGGAAGGCAGCGGATCGCCGTTTTCATCCGTGTTGATGCCCCGACGCTGATCCCACAGTTGCATCGTAAAGCCGACGAGTTCGTGGCCCTGCTCTTTCAAAATTGCCGCGGCTGCGGAAGAATCCACGCCACCACTCATTGCTACTGCGATCTTCATAAACCGTGTACTTGGTACCTCTCTATCCGAATGTTAAGATGCCCTTCCTCTCTGTGCAACACAGAGAAAAGGATTTAAAAATGTCCGAAAGCGCAATCCAGGAATATCGCGTCGCCACTGAGCCTTACTACTTGCCCGTCGGTCGGGAGATCGAACTCTTCGAAGCTGCTCACTCCGCACGACTTCCGGTGATTCTCAAGGGACCGACTGGCTGCGGCAAGACTCGCTTCGTCGAGCACATGGCATGGCGGCTCGAACGTCCACTGATCACGGTCGCCTGTCACGAAGACCTGTCGTCAACCGATCTGGTCGGGCGTTTTCTGCTCGAAGGCGAGGAGACGATCTGGCACGACGGCCCGCTGACATCCGCCGTTCGCAACGGCGCGATTTGCTACCTGGACGAGGTAGTCGAAGCCCGCAAAGATACGGTCGTGATCATTCACCCGTTGACGGATCATCGCCGCCGCTTGCCAATCGAAAAGCTCGGCACGATCGTCGAAGCGCCCACTG
>JAICQI010000307.1 GCA_025937955.1 Pyrinomonadaceae bacterium | reverse complement strand
TGCTACGAGCATTCTTCGGCGCAACCTTGATCTTAATGGCTGCGCAGTCACCAGCCGTCGCCCAAACTCCGACTCCAACACCGCAAGCCGCACCCACACCGGAATTCCTCTCTATCACAGTTGTCAGCGTCAAGCCTGACATGATGGTCGAATTTCAGAACTTCATGAAAAATACCACTAACCCGGCACTCAAGAAGGGTGGGCTCAAGTGGCGTGAAGTTTGGCAGAATACAGGCGCCGCCGGAGACGCGTTTGAGTATGTGCTCGTAACTCCTATGGCGAAATTCGCAGATTTCGATGGCCCAAGTGCCCTCGAAAAAGGCCTGGGCCCACAGGGTTTGCCCGCCTGGTCGACGAAAGCAGGCAGTCTCGTTACCAGCGTTCGTAGATTTATTATCCGGACCCGACCGGATTTGAGTTTCGCGACTCAACGCACAGGAGCACCGAAGCTGGCGGTCATACACTTGGTCCATGTCGCTCCGAATCGAAACAACGATTATGAGAGCTTCCTGAAGAACGATTTTGTCCCGGTAATGAAACAGGCGGGAGTCACTTACCTGGTATCTCAGACACTCTTCGGCGGAAATGGCAACGAATACATTACGCTTACTATGCGGGACAGCTTTGCAGATCTCGATAAAGGCCCTGTCCACATACAGGCGCTCGGACAAGAAGCAGGACAAAAACTAATGCAAAAGATGCCCGCGGGTGCAGTGGTGCATCTTGAACGTTCGATCACCAGATTTGTCCCCGAATTAAGCATAATGCCGCCAACACAGTAAGAGACACTCGTGCGAACCTCGCGGTTTTGAAATGGACCACAAAGGAAAAATCAAATACATCTTTGTGGTCCTCTTCATCCGCGACCGAAGACGGCGAAAGGTGGCCGCAATCATGAAAATCATTTGTACCGTTCTTGCAGTTGCGATCGTTTTTGCCGCGCCACTTGCGCGCGGCCAGGGCACATCGACAGTTATTCCCGAATCCACTCAGCCGGCAACTTCAGCGAACGAAGCCGCGCCACTTGTTTTCTGGAATCGACGGATCACTACCTTCCGCTCGTACGTGAATCAGCTAAGCCCTGCTGAACGCGCAGCGAAAGCTGCGGAGCGACTTGCAAGTCTGCCCAGTAGTGCATCGGAATGGAGAATCGCTACTACTGAAACAACTATCGGTCAGTACACGGGCGTAATGGTTTCAGTGAATGACCAATATGTCTTCGCAATCCTAACCGGCGATCTCGATTCAGACTCGAATGAAACACTGCAAGCCGCGGCGAACCATGCCGTCGGGCAATTACGCGTTGCGCTTGAAGCTCGCGCGCAACAACGAAGCGTTTCTCGTCTCGTCCGAGGAGTCGGGCTATCTGTCGCAGCGACTCTTCTTCTCGTATTCGCGCTTTGGCTTTTGCGACGCGCAACAGGTCGATTGAAAGCGCAGCTCGATCAGAAGGCCGCGCAGCAAGCGCGAAAGATTGCAGTGGCTGGGTTCGATCTCGATCCGATGTTTCATTCTCTCAGCAGGACGTTGACCAGTTTGACTGGTTGGGCCATGGCTGCTGTTCTTGTCTATATCTGGCTCACATTCGTACTCTTACGATTTCCTTACACGCAACCGTGGGGGCAACAGCTCGGCGCCTTTCTTCTTTCCATATTCACTACACTTGGTGGCGCGATTCTTCATTCGATTCCCGGCATGTTCACCGTAGTAGTGATCTTTTTATTAACACGTATCTTCGTCCGGCTAGTGAGCGGAGTCTTTAAGCAGATTGAGAAGGGCGATCTCACAGTTTCATGGCTTCACGCCGACACGGCTCGCGCAACACGCTATCTGGTCGTCGTCATGATTTGGATCTTCGCAATCATCGTCGCCTATCCATACGTGCCCGGTTCCGACACCGATGCTTTCAAAGGTGTGAGTGTGCTCCTGGGTCTGATGATTTCATTGGGTTCAGCTGGACTGGTCAATCAGGTCATGAGCGGACTGGTGGTGGTCTATTCGCGAGCCCTGAAGCCTGGAGAGTTTGTACAAGTAGGAGACGACTTCGGTGTCGTTACTGATGTAGGCATGTTGTCGACGAAGCTCATCACGCGGAAGAAGGAAGAGATCACGGTTCCACACGCCGTCCTGGTGGGAGCAAGAACTGTCAACTACTCGCGCCATGCCGCGGGTGGCCAGGCGCAAATAAGTACGTCTGTGACCATCGGATATGACGCGCCGTGGCGACAAGTACATGAACTGCTTTTGGACGCTGCGAGCAAGACCAGCGGAGTGCGCAACGATCCGGCGCCAAGAGTATGGCAAAGAGCGCTCTCAAATTTTTACGTCGAGTATGAGTTAGTGATAAATCTGGACAACCCTGAGCAGCGAGTAGCAATTCTCTCTGAGTTGCACACGCACATTCAGGATGCCTTTAACGAAGCCAGCGTACAGATCATGGTGCCGGCTTTCGAATCGCAGCCAGAGAAAAAAATCGTGGTCCCGAAATCGCAGTGGTTCCCAAACCACTCTGCGGTCAAGACAAGCCAGGGGACCAAATAAAACGGGTGAGTTTATTCCGAGCACCGGCGAATGTGCGCTCAGCAACTTACTTCTTCAAGTCTGCCGTCCAACTTTAAGATGACGTTGATCTGCTGGCGCTCGGGTGCTTGATTCTTCAAGCTGTTTAGTATGACGTCAGGGTTAAGTTCCAGGACCCGTCCAGCCAGATAGAGTCACTTAGCGGCAACGCTTGCGGCGTCGGAACGCTGCCCAGTTGCCGCGAGTCCTTCAAGATATTGCTCGAAGTGGTGCGGCCCTAAACTGCCGACGAAGGATAATGCGGCCTCGCGCGAGGCCAGCGACAAACGCTCGTACAGCCCACGGTCTGTTATCACATCGTTTAACGCCTTCACCCACATACTCACGTCTTGCTCGGGGACGACCGGTTTAACTTGCCCGTTACTATCCAATTCGTAACGTTCAATCTTGTTCACTGGCAGAACGTAATCTACTCCGAGTTTGGTCTCCGGAAGCCCACCGGCGTTACTAGCCAGCACCGGAATACCACGCAGCATCGCATCGCCAACCACCTGGGGAAACGCCTCACCCCACAACGACGGCACTAATAGAACTTTCGTCTGCTTGAAAATGTCGTCAAGATTCGGCTCGGCCTTGAGCAGAGTCACATTCGGCAATTGCATAAGCGCGGCGCGATCCTCCGAGGTCGTCCCCCAAAACGGGATGGCTGCAAACTTCACGTGCGGCAAACTGCGCGCCAGTGCTAAGAAAATCGAGATGCCTTTATAGGAGCACGGATTGACCATTAAGACGTAGCCGCTATCGAAGTTATGGAAATGTGTGTATGGCGCGGGGCCGTAAGAGGGAAGATAAAGGACTGTCGAATCCAGGCCGCTCCAGCGCTTTATGTAGTCGCGCATGTAATTGCTGACAGTGACGATCCCGCGCGTGTTTCTCAGCAGGGAGCGAACATGATCTTCAATCGCGCCGGACGATTCCGTCGGCAAATGAGTGATGGTACTTTGCACCACGAGAACGATGCGCGAGGGATCATACTCCTGGGCGATGGCCAGGAGCAGGACCCCGTTCTCGCAGATGACCGTCCAATCCGGCTCGAACGTTCGGAGACATTCGCTCATGGGACGCCACTGCTCCTTCGGGCTGTCGGACGCAAATATCCTGATCCCGTCCAGTTCCAATTCGGCTACGCCCGGTGCATTGCCGAGTTGAAAGCCTTTAACTGCCATGTCGTGGCTATTCTCAGTGGATACGACGGCGCAAGAGTGCCCCCGCTGCGCAAGTCCTTGAATCAATTCACGGCAAACCTTGGCCGCGCCGCCCAAGCCAAAGTAGCTCATACTTAAGCCGAGTACGATTCTCATGATTGTTTACCTCCGGAGGAGTAATTCGCTGGGCGGGAGTGCGGCGGATAATAACACCTGTCATATTTGATCTTCAACGCAAAATCTAGCCGACATACTGATCCATCATCTCGTTCGGTTTGTGCGTAGTGTATATTTCTCACCTCAACTAATGATGAAAGATGCGCGATGGTTACAGTTATGGGAATTGCGACGTTATGATGTGGCTGCGATTTCTCTTGTCGTTTTATTTTTCATAATCTTCTTCTGGCCTGTAATCTCCAGCGGTAATTTCTTTCTCACTGGTGACGGCTTCGTCTATTCGTACCCGCTGCGCACCATAGCCTGGAGCCGAATCCGAGACGGGCACCTCCCACTCTGGACTTCTCTAATCTTTTCGGGATACCCGTTGCTCTCGATGGCTCAAATCGGGATTGGCTACCCTTTAACCTGGGGCTACTTATTTCTACCTGGACCTGTTGCTGAACATATCTACCTGCTCGCGCCTTATGTTCTGTTTCCATCGTTCATTTACGGCTATGCGCGAGAGATAGGGCGCAGTCGGACCGGATCACTATTAGCCGCGCTTGCCTTCAGTTACTCCGGCATCACGATCTCAGCTATTGCTCACAACGGTATGTTGACCAACGCTCTGATGTGGTTACCTTTGATGTTGATCATACTGGAACGTGCGCGCAGAAAATCATTCTCACTTTGCTTAGTCATTGCCGCATCTATTTATGCAATGTCTGTTCTTAGCGGCATTGGTCAGGGCTTCATACTTACAGGTCTAGTCGCGATAGCATACGCAGTCTTCCTCACTCTCGTAGAAACCTCCCCAGGTACCGTAATCGCAGCGCGTGGTTGGAAACGGTGGCGTCGCTGGCGACCGCTCGCTGTTGCCAGCGGAGGCATGATCATTGCTGCAGGCGTGTCGGCGTTCCAAATTCTTGAAACTCTTCGCGCGCATCGAAGGAGCATCCGAAGTCACTTAAGCTACACGGAGTTTTCGGAAGGTTCCTACTCTCCAATTGAATTACTGGCCTCGCTTATCGACCCATTGGACTATATTGCCGATGCCTCTGCTTATGTGACTCCCCTCGCTCTTCTGCTGGCTGTGGTAGGTGTTGTCGCATTTTGGAGCGGCCCGAAGCGTGATCCTCGCGTTCGGTTTTGGTCTGTGGTAGTTCTAGCCGGATTAGTTTTAGCTCTCGGTAACCACACGCCTGTTTATCGCCTGGCCTACAGTGTTCCAATTTTGAACCTCTTCCGTGTTCCCGGACGCCACGCATTCGAGTTGGCATATGGAGTAAGCATCCTTTCGGCATATGGATGGGACGCACTTCGCAGCACGCTCGCATCCCACCTTGGTAAGAACTCCGCCGTTACATCTGAGCGGCGACAGATTCTGATTGTATTGCTGCTACTCGCAGTCAGCGTTACCGTAGTGCTGTTGTGGCATCGCGCGGTGCCAAACATACCTTCTACTCATCAATACTTCTGGGATGTGCGAGACAAGTTTCCGGTATCTCACTACGTGTGGTTCAAGACACTCTTGCTCATTGCCACACTCGCTCTTTTTTGGGTGGGCGCGAGACTGACATCAGCCCGTTGGCGAGCCGTGTCGCTGATCAGCGTCATCGTCTTGAGCTGTTACGCGGAGCCTTCAGTGAAAGCAGCTCGATGGTGGTGGCCCCGACTTAAGTCTTCAAGCCAGCTTGCGTCCGAGTCAGCCACAACGCGCATTTTACGAACATATCCTCCTGAACAAAATCGCATCTATACCCGCACCGCACTTTTTGCTGAAGAGTTGCGCCAGCCACGTCGCTTCGAGCCTGTTAATCTGACGATGTTGCACGGCTTGCAGAATCTTGCGGGCTACGAACCGTTGATTCTGGAACGCTACAGTCGGGCATTGGGAAACGCTTTTATTGACGGCGTGAGCCCACGGCCCGGTCACCCGCTGGACAACTCGCTCATGGAATCCAAATCTCATGTCCTGGATATTTTGAATACCAGTTTCGTCGTGAGCTATTCCGATCTATCTCTCGAACCAAAGGAGTCAGTTGGCCCACCGACTTATGATCCGAACAAGTGGGAACTCTTTTACAGCGAGGATCAGGTAATCCTTTTGCGCAACAGGTCAGCGATGCCGCGGCTGTGGCTCGTGACGAATGCAGAGGCTGTTGATGGCGAAGAGGCGTTGCAACGAATTCGTGGAGAAGGCAAAGCCTTTGATCCCAAAACAACCGCGCTACTCGAGATCGACAAAGAAAACCTGCCGCTGCTGCCAGGAGGTTCGGCGCCCCCAAATGCCTTCGCCCGCATCGTGGCCTATGATGACAATCAACTCGTCATTGAGACTTCTGCTGATACCGCAACCGTACTAGTGCTCAGTGAGATCAATTACCCTGGATGGGTCGCGAAAATCGACGGGGTCGTATCACCTATTCACTCGGCCAACTTTCTGCTGCGTTCGGTTGTTTTATCTGCTGGCGTCCATCGAGTGGAAATGTCTTACACAGCGCCTGCGGCACGAAATGGAGGATATATTTCCGTTTTCAGTTTGCTACTACTAGGCGGCATACTCGTTTATTCAAGGGTGCGAGGAGGAACTTCCAAACGACATAAAACTTCGGTCTAACTTAACCGCTACTACGGTCCAATCAGCTTGGGTTTTGTTTGCAGCAGCTGATCAACTACTTCCTGGAACAGCTTTGACATGACGAAATAACGTTGACCGGCAACAGTGCGATAGATCCGACCAAACAGACCCACCCGAGTCGATTCCAATACCTCAACCTGCTTTTTCCATCCAAAAAGACAGCTGACAACAGTAGCTGCATCGTCGAGGTAAAGCACGGGATTACGAGTCCCTTGGTCAGAACTTCTCGCCAGCTAACAGTCTGGAAGAAAACTTTTAGAGATGCGGAGAAAACGGCCGTTACCAAAAAGGAGCCGATGAAAAGGAGAATAATTTTTCTCATTCACGACGTGAGTGCATAGCACGAGCGCGGGGGCCGGACTGAGTTCAGTGCCCCCGCGCTCTTCGTGGCTAAAACTAAGTGCCGCTGATCGGCGTGATTG
>JAICQI010000737.1 GCA_025937955.1 Pyrinomonadaceae bacterium | reverse complement strand
TTAGTTCTCCGATCCTTCAGGATCATCTTCTGCGTGCGCTTGTTGCTGCGCGTCTTGTAGCCGCGTGTAGGTTGGCCCCAGGGTGTCACCGGGTTTCGGCCCCCCGACGTCTTGCCTTCGCCGCCGCCGTGCGGGTGGTCCACCGGGTTCATCGCCACACCGCGAACCTTCGGACGCACTCCCTTCCAACGCGACCGGCCTGCCTTACCAAGCGAAACATTCTCGTGCTCGATGTTGCCGACCTGGCCCACCGTGGCTTTGCACACCAACGGCACTCGCCGCACTTCACCAGAAGGCATGCGCAACTGTGCGTACTCGCCTTCCTTCGCCACTAACTGCGCGAACGTCCCTGCCGAGCGCGCCATCTGCCCGCCCTTGCCGGGTCGCAGCTCGATGTTGTGTATCTGCGTGCCCAGCGGGATATTGATTAGCGGCAGCGTATTGCCCGGAAGAATGTCCGCGTCGGCACCGCTCATGATCGTCTTGCCAACTTCCAAACCCGTCGGCGCGATGATGTAACGCTTCTCGCCGTCGAGATAAGTAATCAGCGCGATGTGAGCCGAACGATTCGGATCGTACTCGATCTGCGTAACGCGTCCGGGCACGCCTTCCTTGTCGCGCTTGAAGTCGACAATTCGATAAAAGCGCTTGTGACCGCCACCACGACGCCGCACGGTAATGCGGCCGTCGTTGTTGCGTCCGGAAATCCGCTTCTTAGGCTCGAGCAGAGACTTTTCGGGAACCGCCCCAAGCGTCAACTCGTCACGCGTCAGATACGTTTGATAACGTCGCGCCGCCGATGTCGGCGTAAGTTTCTTTATGCCCATCTCGTTATTCCGCTATATTGCTTCGCCGTAATCAACCGGCTTCTCGCCTTGCTTGAGAGTTACGTAGGCCTTCTTCCAGGAAGGCTTACGACCTTCGAACCGTCCCCGCCGTGCCATCTTGCCCATGAAATTGATCGTGCGGATGTGGTCCACCTTCACCTGGAAAATGGTCTCGACCGCCGATTTGATCTCCGGCTTGGTGGCGCGTCGATCGACACGGAAAGTCAGCAACTGCCGCGTGTCCTGCGTCTCTTCCTTTGCGGCCAGCGCCTTTTCCGTAATCACCGGCGACTTGATGATGTCCCAAACTGTTCTCATCGCTTACGCCGCCTCCTGCGTTTCCGGCGATGTCTCGCCCTTGGCATTACCTAACAACTGCTCGAGCTCCGTTGCCGCTTCACGTGAAAGCACCAACTGGTCGTGATAGAGCAGATCGTAGATATTCAAACCGAAGCTGTTCACCACTTTCGTGTGGCGCAGGTTACGTGCCGACAGCATCAGGTTTTCGTTATCAAGCGAATCGACGATCAGCGTCTTCCCCGCCAAACCGAGCTTGCCCAACGACTGCGAAAAATCCTTCGTCTTCGGCTTGTCGAGGTCCCAACCCTCAACCACGAACACATTCCCTTCACGCACGCGCTCCGAAAGCGCGGAGCGCAACGCGCCCTGACGCATCTTCTTCGGCATGTTGTAGGACCAGTCGCGTGGCTGTGGTCCATGCACGTTGCCGCCGCCTTTCCAGAGTGGCGAGCGCAGCGACGCGATGCGAGCACGGCCAGTGCCCTTCTGTTTCCAGAGCTTTCGTCCCGCGCCGGAAACGTCGCCGCGGGTCTTCGTCGCGGAAGTGCCCTGACGCGCGTTGGCCATGAAATTCCGCACCGCCGCGTGGATCAAACCCTGGTTTAGAGGCGCGCCAAAAACAACGTCAGACAGCTCGACCTCTCCAACCTCTTCATTCTGTATGTTGCGCACCTTGACTGTCGGCATCACTAACTCCTACTTCGTCTTCTTCGTCGCCTTGCGGACAACCACTACGCTGCCGTTAGCTCCAGGCACCGCGCCACGAATCATCAAAATGTTGTTTTCGGCATCGACGCGCGCGACTGTCAGCCCCTTCACGGTGATGCGAGCATCGCCCATGTGGCCCGACGACCTGTTTCCCTTGACTACTCGCGACGGATACGCCGACGCGCCAATCGAACCCGGGGCACGCACGTTCATCGAACCGTGCGACTCGGGACCACGATTGAAATGGTGACGCTTGATCGTGCCCGCGAAACCGCGACCCTTTGAACGCCCGATCACGTCCACCATCTCGCCGTCAGAAAACTGATCGACAAGCACCTTGTCGCCCACGTTTGTGCCGTCGCCCGATTCGAGCAGACGAAACTCTTTCAAGATCCGTGTGGGCGGAATGCCGCCGCCGGTCTTCTCGAAGTGCCCGCGCATCGGTTTGGTAACGTTCTTCAACCTCTGCGGCCTGTCGTCCACCAACCCGAGCTGCACGGCGTCGTAACCGTCAGGACCCGACGCGGATTTCTTTTGCACCACGACACACGGACCAGCCTTGATTACCGTCACTGGCGTAACCGAGCCGTCCGGCGCAAAGATCTGCGTCATGCCGATTTTTCTTCCGATGATCCCGTTAATCATGTTGTCTATCCTGGTTAATAGGTCCTATAGACTTATAAGACCTATTGCCTGCCAAATGCTTTGATCTCGACGTCTACGCCTGCCGGCAGGTCGAGCTTCATCAGCGCATCCACCGTCTGCGGCGTCGGATCGAGAATGTCCATCAGCCGCTTGTGTGTGCGTATTTCGAATTGCTCGCGCGACTTCTTGTCGACGTGGGGCGAGCGCAGCACGGTCCACTTGTTCTTCACCGTCGGCAACGGGATTGGACCAGCAACACGAGCACCGGTGCGCTTTGCAGTCTCGACGATTTCTGTCGTCGACTGATCGAGCACGCGGTGATCGTAAGCCTTGAGGCGAATGCGAATCTTTTCGTTCATTAATATGGCCTTTGGTCTTTGGTCTTTGGCTTTTGGTCTTTGGTCTTTGGCTTTTGGTCTTTGGTCTTTGGCTTTTGGTCTTTGAGCTTTCCTGGATCCTTCAAGACCCAAGACCAAAGACCTAAGTCCAAAGACCTAAGTCCCAGCTTTTATTCCACAACATCCGAAACCGTGCCGGCTCCCACCGTGCGACCACCTTCACGAATAGCGAAGCGCAAGCCCTTCTCCATCGCGATCGGCGCGATCAACTCGATCTCCATCGCAACGTTGTCGCCGGGCATCACCATTTCCACACCTTCCGGCAAGTGCGCCACTCCCGTCACGTCCGTGGTGCGGAAATAGAACTGCGGCCGGTAACCAGTGAAGAACGGCGTGTGCCGCCCGCCTTCTTCCTTCGTCAGCACATACGCTTCTGCCTTGAACTTCGTGTGCGGCGTGATCGAACCGGGCTTCGCAATCACCTGCCCGCGC
>JAICQI010000528.1 GCA_025937955.1 Pyrinomonadaceae bacterium | reverse complement strand
TTCGATCATGAAGACTCTTTACTTCGATTGTTTTGCCGGTGCGAGCGGCGACATGATTCTCGGCGCGATGGTTGGTGCGGGTGTCGAGCCAAACTTCCTGCGCGAACAATTGTCGCTGCTTCCTGTCGACGGTTTTAAGGTCAACTTCGAAACCGTGAATCGATCTGGTCTGAGCGCAACGTACGCGCGCGTCGAGACGGCGCATGAGCACAAACACCGCCATCTATCGGATATCAAAAAGATCATTGAAGGCTCTACGTTGTCCGGCGCGGTGAAGCAACGCGCCGTGCAAATCTTCACGCGTCTTGCCGAAGCAGAAGCCCGCGTACACAACGAGCCTGTAGATCACGTTCACTTTCACGAGGTTGGCGCGCTCGACGCGATCGTAGACGTCGTTGGCGCTGCGATCTGTTTCGAGGCATTAAAGATCGATCGCTTTGTTTGTTCGCCGATTCACGTCGGCAGCGGCATGGTGAAGATGGCTCATGGTCAGTTTCCGATTCCGCCGCCGGCTGTAACAGAGTTGCTAAAGGGCGTGCCGTTTTATGCCACTGACATCAAGGGTGAGCTTTTGACACCCACCGGCGCGGCCATCATCACGACGGTCTGCAACGAGTATGGTCCGATCCCGCAGATGTTGACTGAGACGACGGGCTATGGAGCCGGCACGCGCGAGTACCAGGATTTTCCAAACGTTTTGCGCGTGCTGCTCAGTGAAACGCAAGATAAGAGCGCTATGGACGAGCAACTCTGGATGCTCGAAACCAATCTCGACGATGCATCGCCACAGATCGTCGGTCATGTGATGGATCGGGTGCTCGAGCTGGGCGCGCTGGATTGCTTTTTCACGCCGGTGCAAATGAAGAAGAATCGTCCGGGGGTGCTGCTGTCAGTGCTCTGCGGCCGTGAGGAAAAAGAAGCTGTGATGAGGTTGTTGTTCATGGAAACGACAACACTCGGTATTCGCAGTTATGAAGTTACCAGGCGCGCGCTCGAGCGGAGCGTGGTGCGGGTGGAAACGCAGTATGGACCGATCGATGTTAAAGTAGCGCATCTGGATGGGCGCGTCGTAAACGAGATGCCGGAGTTTGAGCAGTGCCGGCTGGCTGCTGCCGAGGCCAACGTGCCTCTGAAAGTCGTTGAGGAGGCAGCGCGAGTAGCTTATGGCAACAAAATTTATAGAACCAAATCCGAATAGTAATCAGCGTGAATCCGTGGATCTGGAGCTGATCGCGCAGGGCGTGCGCATGATTCTCGAAGGTATCGGCGAGGACCCTGAGCGCGCAGGCTTGCAGGAAACACCGCAGCGTGTGGCGGAGATGTACGCCGAGCTGACCTCGGGTATGCGCGAAGATCCGTCACAGCACGTCATACCTTTGCCGGGCGACAAGCACGACGAAATGGTGATCGTGAAAGACATCAGCATCGCCTCGCTATGCGAGCATCATCTCGCGCCGTTTGTCGGCAGGTGTCACATCGCTTACATCCCCAAGGGCGGCCGCATTCTCGGGATTTCGAAGCTGGCGCGACTGGCGGAAACTTTTTCGCGTCGTTTGCAACTTCAGGAAAGGTTGACGACTGACATCGCCAACACCCTTTTCGAAGGTCTGAAGCCGCTTGGTGTGATGGTAGTGATCGAAGCTGAGCACACGTGCATGACGTTGCGCGGAGTAAGAAAGGCCGACGCGAAGACGGTTACGTCAGCAGTGCTCGGCGGCTTCCGTTCCGACCCGCGTACACGCGCCGAAGCCATGGCACTCATAAAAGGAAAAGACTGAGGATCATTTGAATACTTTCTACGTCACTACACCAATCTACTACGCCAACAGTCTTCCGCATCTTGGTCATCTCTACACGATGATCGTGGCGGACTCGATCGCCCGCGCGAAGAAACAGCGCGGCATTGATACTTACTTTCTTACCGGAACCGACGAACACGGCATCAACATTGAGCGCGCCGCTGAGAAAAACGGACGCACGCCCAAAGAACAAGCCGACTACGTCGTCAGCTACTTCACCAGGATGACGAGCGAGTTCGGTTTGGACACCGAACACGGCGGCTACGACATCTTCATGCGCACCACTGAGCCGTTTCACTACGAGGGCGTGAGCGAGCTCTGGCGTCGCGTCGCAAAAGCGAAAACCCCACACGGCAACGACGCGCTTTACAAAGGTCACTACGAGGGCTGGTTTTGCGCTCCCTGCGCGGAATACAAAACAGAAGACGAGTATCAGAAACCGAAGAACGAAGGCGACCCGCCGACATGTCTTATTCACGATACGCCGTTGGACCGCGTCTCGGAAGAGAGCTACTTCTTTCGACTTTCCGACTACGAGGAAGCGTTGTTGTCAGCGTATGAGAGACCTGATTTTGTCAGACCTGAAGCAAGACGCAATGAAGTGATCAGCTTCGTGCGCGGCGGACTACAGGATCTCTCAGTGAGTCGACTGAAGACGTCGGTCAGTTGGGGTGTGCCGGTGCCGGATGATCCGGCGCACACGATGTACGTTTGGTTCGACGCGCTGACCAACTACATCACTGCGATCGGATTCGGAAATGAAGAGCGCCAGAAGGCGGTCGGGTTCGAAAAGTTCTGGCCCGCGTTGCATCTTGTTGGCAAAGATATACTGCGCTTCCACGCAGTCTACTGGCCCGCGTTTTTGCTGGCTGCGGGCGTTGAGCTCCCGCGCGCGATCGTTGCTCATGGCATGTGGCTCGATCCAAACGGGCGCAAGATGTCGAAGACACTCGGCAACACGATCGAGCTCGACGTTCTGCAAAAACATTTTTCCATCGACGCCATTCGCTACTTCTGTCTCCGCGAAATGGTGTTCGGACAAGACGGTCGCTTCGGTTACGAGGGACTGATCGATCGCGCGAACAGCGATCTCGCTAGTGGCCTGGGCAATCTTTCCAGCCGCACGTTGACGATGATCGCGCGTTACTGCGATTCGCGTATTCCGTCGCCGGTGATTCCCGAAGACAAGTTGCTGCTGGCGAAGCGCACCGGCGTCGATACTGACGAGACCACCATCGCGGGTTTCATCGAACACGCACGCAATCAATTTCTGCTGCACTTCGAGAACCTCGCGTTCAGCCGGGCGCTCGAGACGGCATGGTCCGTGGTGGCCCGTGTCGACAAGATGATCACCGATGCCAAGCCGTGGGACCTCGCAAAGGATGAAAACCAGAAGCCGACGTTGAGTGCGGTTTTGTATCGCGCGGCGGAGTCGCTTCGCTGGTTGACTGTGTTGCTGCATCCGGTTATGCCCGGCGCGACTCACGCGATCTGGAGTCAGTTGGGCATGGAAGGTTCGCCGGCGCATATCAATCCGGCAGAACTGAAGTGGGGTCAACTCAAAGATGGCGCTGCGATTGGTGAGGTGCAGCCTGTATTTCCACGTATCGACAAGGTCAAGACAATGTCAGAAATCAATGCGGGTGAAAAACCTGTCCACGCTACCGAAGCCGACACCGCGGGCGCCCCGGCAACACAGCCTGCGCCGCCAATGACGCACGCTACCGAGGCTGACGCCGTTGGTGTCACGAGCTTCATCGAGATCGACGACTTCGCGAAAGTCGATCTGCGTGTGGGCCAGGTGCTGTCAGCCGAGCGTGTTCCGAAAGCTGACAAGCTACTGCTTATGAAAGTGGATATCGGCGAAGAACAACCGCGCCAGATTCTGGCGGGCATCGCGCAGTACTATGAGCCTGAAAAACTCGTCGGACGCAAAGTCGTGATCGTCGCGAACCTGAAACCACGTAAGCTGCGCGGTTATGAGTCGCAGGGAATGGTCGTCGCGGCATCTTACGGCGAAGAAGGTCGCCCCGTGATCGCCACGTTTACCGAAGACGTCCCGAACGGCGCCCGCTTAAAGTGAGCCGCAAAAAGGCACATAAGGCGCAAAAACTATTTTGTGTCTTATGTGCCTTTTTGCGGCTGAAAATTGATGTTTATCGATTCTCATGCACATATTGATGGACCGGAGTTCGACGCCGATCGCGAGGCGGTTATCGAACGCGCTAAGGCTGCCGGCGTCTCAGCGATTCTCAACGTCGGCACCGGAGATCCGCACAGCGGCGCGTTAGAGCGAGCGGTTGAATTGGGCCAGAAATATACAAACGTTTACACCGCCATCGGCGTACATCCTCACGATGCACGTCTCTACGACGACGAAGCGGAAACGAAGATCAAGACGCTAATCAAAACCGAACGCGTGATAGCGTGGGGCGAGATCGGTCTCGATTTTCATTACGACAACTCACCGCGTGATGTGCAGGTTGAAGTCTTCAAGCGACAACTCCGGGCCGCGCGCGAATGTGATCTGCCGGTAATTATCCACACACGCGAAGCAGAGTCGGAAACAATCGAGATCTTGCGGAGCGAGTATGGCGGCGCGGATCGCGGTGGCATCTTTCATTGCTTTAGCGGCAGCATGGAACTCGCACAGCAAGCACTTGATCTCGGTTTCATGATCTCGTTTTCAGGCATTCTCACCTTCAAAAAAGCCGAAGCTTTGCGTGAAGTCGCGATGCACGTCCCGCTCGCGCGCATGCTGATTGAGACTGACTGTCCATATCTCAGTCCAATACCGTATCGCGGCAAGCGCAACGAACCGGCTTACGTTGTAGAGGTGGCTCGGTGTCTCGGCGAACTCTACGATGTCGAGCTCGAAGCGATGGCGTATCTGACCAGTGATAACTTCCACCGCTTCTTCCAACTGTAGGGGCGGCACTCCGTGGCGCCCGTCTCGCGCTTAAT
>JAICQI010000054.1 GCA_025937955.1 Pyrinomonadaceae bacterium | reverse complement strand
GATGCCGGCCAGTTACTGCAAACAGAGGCACCGGTACGCGGCGGCAATATTGATAAAACAAGAATCACCGAACTGCCGTTTTCCAACCGCAATCCGGTTTCGCTGGCGCTGACACTCCCGGGTGTTTCAACGAACCGCTTCGGCTTCGGCGTGGGCACGTTTTCCGTCAACGGCTCGCGCGGGCGCTCGAATAATTTCCTGATCGATGGCACTGAGAATAACGACATCTCAGTCGCCGGACAGGGCTTTCAGATCACAAACCCTGATGCGGTGCAGGAAGTTTCGGTACAGACTTCGAATTACGATGCGGAGTTTGGTCGAGCAGGCGGCGCGGTCGTGAATACGATTACGAAGTCAGGCTCAGATGATTTTCACGGCAGTCTGGCTTATCTCTTCGACGTCACTCGCGACGATGCCATCACCAACACACAGTCTCTCTCTCAGGCAATTCGCGATCGCGGGCACCCGCCGCGCGGTACCGAGCAGTATTACGCAGGCACACTGGGTGGTCCACTTCTATTTCCCCACTTTGGCGAAGGCAAGCCGATGTGGCGTTACGACGGCAGGCAACGAACTTTCTTCTTTGCCGCGTGGCAGGAACAGTTTCGCAGTGCTTCAACACAGGCTTCCAGAACCGTTCTAACCCAGGCCGGACGCAACCAGTTGAGGAACCTCTTTCCGGTTGGCGTTAATCCACGAGTCGATCTCCTCATGGACGTGACCAAGAATGTTATTGGCGAGTCGAGTTTTCAGAACATTGACATTGGCGCCCGTCCCGGTTGTCCTGCACCGTGCAACATTCAGTTTGGTACGGGTTCTCTCTTCGTTCCCCAAACGTACCGCGAGCGTCAGGTGCAGTTCCGTATCGATCATAAAATCGGCGAGAACGACCAATTCTCAGCGCGTTACCTGTTTGACGATCAGAAAGATCCGTTGGGAGGAGGAATAACTTTCCCAGGATTTGGAACCGCCAACAATAACACCTATCAGAATTTGCTCCTCACTGAGACGCATATCTTCTCATCCAGTTGGACCAACGAAGCACGCCTCGCTTACAACCGTATCCTCATCGATTTTCCGCTGAATCCGGCGGATGAACTGGGGCTGGTATTACCCCGATTCGACATCTCAACGCTCAGCCAATTTGGTGTTGCCACGAACCTGCCCCAGGGTCGCGTCGCAAACAATTACGTCTTTCAGGATACAGTCACACACCTCCGCGGAAATCACACCTTCCGTCTTGGTTTGGATTTACTCCAGCAGCGATCGCGCCAGTTTGCGCCAATCGTCGAACGTGGTCTGTTGACCTTCCGCTCGGGCGGCGGTTTTACAGCGCTGGGTAATTACATCGACAATTTTGCCGGATCAGGCGGTGGCACTCAGCGAGATTTTGGTAGTCCGCGGTACTATCCTTTCCTGTTCCGCCAGGCCTATTTCGTGCAGGATCGCTGGCACGTTTCCCCCTCAACAACGCTCACACTCGGCTTGCGATACGAGAATTTCGGCAACGCTATCAACACTCTTCAAACCGCTGCGTTTACCGGGTTATTCAACGTAAATCCGGTGACGTTTACTGGTCCATTCAGTCAGCCCAACGAAGCCGAAGACGATAACAACAACCTCGCTCCGACGTTTGGTCTTGCCTGGTCACCTTCGTTCGAAAGCGGAATATTGGGACGAATCTTTGGCAACCGGGAAATGGTCGTTCGCATGGGCTATCAACTCGGCTACGATTCGTTTTTCAACAACATCGCCTCGAATGCCGCGACTTCTTCACCCAACGTTGTCGCGACTGCGGTACCATCAGTGGTCAACGCCGGCGCGCCGCGAGGCTTGTCAAACATTACGGGCGCTTTACCGTTAACTCCACGGCCACTCTCTCCATTGGATTCTCAAACGCTCGTAGTCGCGAATCTGGTCAATCCCTACTATCAGCGTTGGTCACTGGGAATTCAGCGGGAAATACCGGGAAACATGGTTATTGACGCGTCTTATGTCGGCTCGAAGGGAACTAAGCTCTACATCAATGAGGATATGAACCCAAGCGTGCCGGCAGTAGCTACTGCAGCCCACCCAGGAATTCAGCGCATTACTCCGGCGGGATTTACGGGCTCAACCACCTGCACGCCGAACACTGCCGGGTGTCTGATCTCGGGCCGGCTCGATAACCTGCAAGGATCGCGTCTGATTCGCACGAATGGCGGTTCATCGAATTACCACGCTGCCCAATTGCTGGTGACGCGCCGCTTCTCGAAAGGCTTCTCACTCAGCTCTGCTTACACGTGGTCCAAACTTATCGATAATGGGAGCGAGGTCTTTGGCGTAGCTGACACTAACCTGCCACAGCAGGCCTCGTTTCCGGCAATCTTCGGAGGGCAGGCGGCAGAGCGTGGCGTATCGTTCTTCGATCGCACACACCGCTTCTCGTTGACTTATGTTTACGAGCTTCCCTGGATGAGAAACCAAACTGGATTTGTCGGGCGTCTGCTTGGAGGTTTTCAAATCTCAGGCGTAACGACATTTGAAACCGGCGTCCCGCTCACGGTCGTCAATGGCCAGGATGCCGACTCAATCGGCGGAAACCTCGATCGCCCGGACTTCAATCCGAATGGTCAAACCGGAGTCCGTGCGGTACCGGCAATCGCTACGGCCACAGTCAACCCATGTTCGGTCGCGGTTGGCGCGACCTTTTACACTAATCCTGATGCTGGGAACGCATGTATTAATCCCGCGACCGCGCAATATATTGGATTGCTGGCGGGCACCGGGCGGCGCGGTACTCTTGGCCGCAATACTCTGCGGACTCCCGGTCAAAATAACTGGAACCTTAACGTTCTGAAGAAAGTTAGAGTAGGGGAATTGAGTTTCTTCGAACTGCGGGCGGAGTTCTATAACGTTTTCAACCATCCGCAGTACGGGACTGCAAGTATAAGCCCGTTCTCACCTGGCAGTACCGGTGTGCCGGCTAACGTTTTCACTTCCGCGGCTGGTCAGTTCCTCCATCCGGAGTTTTCTGATGGTGGTGGCCGCGTCATTCGCTATCAGTTGAAGTTCGTATTCTGAGAACCTCACAAACTCATTAAGAAAAGCCCGGGGTTGGTTTTCCCCGGGCTTTTTCATCATGGGAAATGTTCTTACTCGTAGAGGCATTAATATCAGGAAGACTCTTTACGCGAATTGAGAGGGGATAAAACTATGTCAGAAGCGCGTTATGACACGGCCACGAACGAGAGTGCTGAAAATCTGCTCCAGCGTGCTGTCGAAAGTTTGCGGCAAGAATCAGCCAGTATCCAAGTTAAAATGCAAGCACTGACTGAAGAAGAAAAGGCTCGGGTGAAGAAAATAGAAGCGGCCGTCCAGTTGATCGATCAAGCGCTCGCCGAACTTGGAGGCTAACCCGACTCAAAATATTTAGCCACCCATTACACGGATTGCATACACGGATATTGTCTTTAATCTGTGTATATGGCAATCCGTGTTTATCTGTGGCTAGTTTGTATCGTCGCCAGGATTCGCCTGAGGATCATTCGTTGTCGTTCCGGCAGCGACTGTTGCCGGATCGTCGACTTTTGGTTGGCCGTTGTGCGGGATTGTGCCCTCCTCTGGATTGGGCGTTGGGTCAGTTGGACCAGCGATACCGACCGTAAGATCTACTTTGCTGCCGCAGTCGACCCTGATTCCGGGTTCTGGAGCCTGTGCAATTACTTTGCCGACTAGATCGCTGCTCACCGCCGCTTCCGTAACGTCACCAACCTTCAACTGAGCATTAATCACCGTCTGCCTGGCTTCTTCCAGCAACGTACCTTTTACATCAGGTATCGTCGTTTGTTGAGCGTCGACCTTGAATAGTGAGTTCACCTTGTCGTCCAGCCACTTGAACACTTTGTGTGAGCCGTAGCCGGCCAGCGTCCCGCTGGCCCATGCCGTCAAAGTCGTTATCTGGTTTTCGGTAGGAGCATTGGCTCCAGTAACAACAGCCGCGCCGCCCTGAAGAATGCCATAGACGAGTACCGCAAGTGTTCCGCCGATTGGTGGCATGGCGATGTACTTCCAAATGAAGCGCCAGCCAAAAGCCTGTTCTTCAGCATGCCAGGTTATAAAGCTGCGAAGGTTGTTGACCGCCGCACCGATAGCGCCGCCAACAGCGGTGTAGAAGATTAATTTGGAAGTCGTCCCACCCAGTATCGGCACGAGACTTTGTGCGATCGATGACGATGTCCCGTACAACATGTTCAGTACCAGCCAAGTGAGAAACCCGATCACGGCGAGCGAGTAAACGGCGCTAATCCACGCAAAAACTATATCAATCTGACCCTCGTGTATAACCTCAAAGTCTTTCCCGGTTTGCGCGTCCTTAACCTTCTTTTTAACGACTGGCTTGGCGTCTGTTTCCACCGTTGACATAAGGTTTTACCTCCTCGGGGGCGTCAAAATTATGGCTGGATCGAACATTTGATTTCGGTTGGTCGCGTATGAAATGGCGATGGACTGAGCTTGCGAAGGCGGCGCGCATCATATGTGAACGCTCGCAGCAGGTCAATACGAATCGCTTAAGTTGGGTGAGAAACAAAAATCGGGTTGATCCTCATAGATAGGTGACAGGCATTTCAGCGGAAGGCTCAAGGCTTTTCGCCCGCGTTTGATTATTCCGTCCCCGACCTCAGAAAAGGAGAGCCATGTCTCGAGTCCCTCACTCCAACACTGCATTTATCCGAAGGTCCGTTGCGCTGGTTGCGGTTCTTCTAATCGTCCTGGCCTGCTTCTGTTTCCGAACAACGACTGCACAGGAAGATCCGACGTTCGGTACCTGGACCATGGGCAACCAGGCGCCTGGTAACCTGCTTGCCACGCATTCAACGCTCCTGCGCAACAACAAGATTCTCGTCGTCGGAGGTAGTAGTTACAACTGTTGCTTCGACTGGGGACATGAAGACGCGCGCCTCTATGACATTGCCACCGGCACCTGGGGCCCGCGGCTCGTTTCGCCCGCGCCCTATGGAGACGAGAAAGACGCTTTCTGTTCCGGCCACGCGCACGACAACACCGGCGGCGTAATCTTTCAGGGCGGCCTGCTGGGCTACTGGGAAAAAAATGGCAAAGGTATTCCCGAGT
Source organism: Pyrinomonadaceae bacterium (assembly GCA_025937955.1). Classification (GTDB taxonomy): domain Bacteria; phylum Acidobacteriota; class Blastocatellia; order Pyrinomonadales; family Pyrinomonadaceae; genus PSRF01. The sequence continues at coordinate 8,628 of JAICQI010000054.1, read as the reverse complement.
CCGCGCGGTATGACCCTGCAAGCGGCAGCTTTGTGCAGATCACGGGAGGAGCAGCGCATTGGTATCCCACGCTCGTTGCCGGCACCAACGACATGTTCCTCTTTCCCGGCATCGACACCGGAGGCGGCCTGTTTATCCAGAAACTCGGCTACGGAACGACATCCTGGACATCGACAGTCGCTATGCCACGCACAAAGCAAACCTATCCGCGCGTAACACTACTTCCCAATGGCAAGTTCTTCATCGCCTCACCAGCCGATGATGATCGCAAGAATCGTTTTTTTGATCCGAGCAGCAACACCATAACCCACGCGGGAGACGATGTGGTGCCGGAGAGTGAGAACGGGTACATCCACTTTGAAGAGCCCTGGAAGGGAACTGCTGTGTTGCTACCGCTGGTGCCGTCGCTCGGTGGCTATCCGCAAATGCGTGTAGCTTTGATCAATGGAACGAAGTCGTATGTAAAGGACCTCGGCCAGAGCAATCCCGAGTGGAAGGACATGGGTGTGCGGCCTACTCAGGTCGCAGGGACCGAGCGCAATTACGCAAACTCGACGATATTACCCACCGGCCAGATCTTCGTCAGCGGAGGTGTTGGACCATCGGAGCATGATAGTGCCGCTGTTCTAAAACCGGAGATCTACGATCCGGAAACAAACAGCTGGCTCCTCACTTCAGCCGCGACGGTGCCGCGAAATTATCACGGGGTCGCACTACTGCTGCCGGACGGGCGTGTTTGGACGGCCAGCGCCAGCCAGAACCACAGCGGTTCAGAATGCAAGGTGAAGGATAGCTGCGACGATCCTGACATGACTGAAGAAAGAGTCGAGATCTTCTCGCCGTGGTACGTCGGCAGAAGCGATCGGCCGGTGGTGACGTCATGTCCGGGAGCAGTTGAGGCGACTGGTGGGCAGTTTGAAATCTCGATCGGTGGATCGCAGGGAACGAACATTGGCCGCGTCGTGATGATTCGCGCGGGCAGTGTGACCCATTCATTCGACACCGATCAACGATTGATTCAACTCGATATCGTTTCCAAAACCGCTTCGAGTGTCACCGTGAGAGCGCCTTACAGCCCGGAGGCCGCGCCACCGGGTGACTACCTGTTGTTTGTTTTGCGTTCGATCTCAGAGACCGGGTTCAAACGATGGGTTCCTTCTGCCGGCTGCTGGATGCGCGTTGCTACTACAGACCGGAGAGTCACAGGCGCGCCGATCTGGCGTTACACAGGGCCGCCGTGCAGTGGAAATAATTGTCCCGGCTGGGAACGTCTCGACAACAATCCGAAGACTGTGACGATCGTTGCGTCCGGCACTCATCACGATCGGGTTCTCTATCAGTTGCACAACGATGGTTGGATCTGGAAGTTCACTGGTGGACCATGTGTGGGGACTTCGTGTCCCGGCTGGCAACGACTCGATCGGAATTCCAAGACCGCGATGATCGCTGCCGCGGGTAGTCAACTCTACCAGCTTCACAACGACGGCTGGATCTGGCGTTACACCGGTACGCCTTGTTCGGGAGACAACTGCACGGGTTGGCAGCGGCTCGATCGAAATTCAAAGACAGTGGCGATTGCCGCCGCAGGTAATCAACTCTATCAACTGCACAACGATGGTTGGATATGGCGCTACACCGGAACTCCGTGTGCCGGCGAAAACTGTTCCGGTTGGCAGCGACTCGACAACAATGCGAAGACGGTCAGTATCGCAGCCGGTGGCGATCAACTCTACCAACTCCACAACGACGGCTGGATCTGGCGTTACACCGGCACGCCATGCAATGGAGAAAATTGTTCCGGTTGGCAGCGTCTCGATCGCAACGCGAAGGCCGTAGCGATCGTTGCGGCGAGTGATCAGTTATACCAACTACACAACGATGGCTGGATCTGGCGCTACACCGGAACTCCGTGCAGTGGTGATAACTGTTCCGGCTGGCAGCGATTGGACAACAACTCGAGGACGGTGGCGATCGCGGCCATGGGCAACGATCTCTTTCAACTGCATAACGACGGGCGCATCTGGCGATACACAGGCACGCCATGCAGCGGAAACAACTGCCCCGGCTGGCAGCAGCTCGACAACAATCCACGCACGGGAATAATGGTGGCAAGCGATCCGCCGCGGATGGGAGGCGGCGACACGGTTTATCAGCTCCACACCGATCCGATTTATCAACTGCACAACGACGGAATGATCTGGCGCTACACCGGCACCGAATGCGATGGCAATTCGTGCCCCGGGTGGGAGCGTTTGGATAACAACCCAAGGACCGCTCAGATCGTTGCGTGCGGCGCGCAAGTGTTCCAGCGGCATAACGACGGAAAGATCTGGCGCTACACAGGAACACCGTGTAGTGGGACATCATGTCCGGGCTGGCAACTACTGGATAACAATCCGCGTACTAAGACGATTGTCGCGGCCGGAATGCAATTGTTCCAACTTCACGATAACGGGAAAATCTGGCGTTACACAGGTGCGCCATGCAGCAGTGCTACGAATTGTCCGGGATGGCAGGAACTCGATCGAAATCCGCGGACAGTCGCAATTGCTGCTGCACCGGTCGGCCTGATTCAACTGCACAACGACGGGAAGATCTGGCGTTACACCGGAAAACCCTGTACTGCCAGCGCGTGCACGGGTTGGCAGCTCCTGGACAATAATCCAAATACGAAGAACATCGTCGCGACGGCAAACCAGGTCTTCCAGCTTCACGCGAATGGAGCGATCTGGCGTTACACGGGAACACCATGTAGCGGCAACTCGTGTCCGGGGTGGCAACGACTCGACAACAATTCGCGGACTATAGCGATCGTGGCCGCCGCCACTCAACTTTATCAACTGCACAACGACGGAAGGATCTGGCGCTACACGGGCACACCGTGCAGTGGCACGAATTGTCCGGGCTGGGAACGACTCGATAACAATCCTCGAACGCGTGAGATCATCGCCACGGGAGATCACCTCTATCAACGCCACGTTGACGGTCGTATCTGGCGCTACATCGGCCCACCATGTTCCGGCGAGAACTGTCCGGGCTGGCGACAGTTGGATAACAACCCGCGAACAACGCGAATCGCAGCGGGCGGCTTCAATTAATATCGGATGCCACGGGCTTGCCCCGTGGAGCTGCACGTTGGCCGCTAATACTGAGGCTCTGAAGAAAACCTCTCACGCAAAGGCGCAAAGAAAGACGCAAAATTTTTGTGTTCTTCTTGGCGCCTTTGCGACTTTGCGCGAGATTACTGCTTCCCCGATAGCATCGCATTGACTTTTCACGGTGTTCAGTACTAGTGTGCGTTGCATCGCCTGAATTTCAAACACTCGAAAGGGATCCATTATGTTTAAGCGCCTCTTATCAAGCTGCGGGATAACTCTCACTTTTGTCATCATCGTCCTTAGTGCTTCCATAACCGCGACTGCTACAAACACAGGCTTTACCACGCTCAACGTGAACGGCGAAGCAGTGCAGATTTACCGTGACGACTTCGGTATCCCGCACATCTTCGCCGAGACGAACCGAGGCTTGTTCGAGGCATACGGTTACACCGTTGCTCAAGATCGGCTTTGGCAGCTCGAGTTGAACCGCCGTGCCGCGCGAGGCCGGCTCGCAGAAATCTTCGGCCCCTCTACAGTAAACGCCGATCGTGCCGCGCGAATTGTTGGTTACACCGATGCGGAACTCGACGCACAATTCGCGATGCTCACCCTCGAGGAACAGCAAATTTTTGACGCGTACCTCGGCGGCATCAACCGTTACATAGCCGAGGTGGCACTGAATCCCGTGTCAAAACTACCTTTCGAGTTTCACGCTCTCGGCTTCTTTCCGCAGCCATGGACTCGACGTGATTCCGTCGCTTTCGGCGCCTTCATGGTGCGGCGATTCGGTGAAATTGGTGGTCGTGAGTTGACCAATCTTTCGGTGCTCGACAGTTTGATCGCAGCTCATGGTCCAACTAACGGCTTTGCTATCTTCAACGACGTGAGATGGATCAACGATCCTGACTCACCCGTTACAGTGCCCACATCGGGAGCATTCGGAAAAAGACAGAAGGCGTCATCTCTGAACAACGCGCAACTACAAATCGTCGCCGCGCACACCTTGGAAGTATCGGAAGACGACGCTAAGGCGACCTGGCAGTCCCTGGGCGTGCCAACCAAACTTGGCAGCTACGCGTGGGCAGTCAGCGCAGCTCGCAGCGCAAGTGGATTCCCGATGCTTTATGGTGGTCCGCAGATGGGATTTAGTGTGCCTGAGGTCTTGCACGAAGTTCAGCTCAAAGGGGGAAACGGCTTCAACGTTGCAGGAATGGCCTTCGCGGGCGTGCCTCCCGTTCTAATCGGCCGCAACGAGCATGTCGCGTGGACTTCAACGACTGCAACAGGAGATAACCTGGACCACTACATCGAAACCACCTGCAATGCCGGCGGTGGACCAGGTTCGGGCTATCTGTTCAACGGCACGTGCACGCCCTTTGAGGTCCGGGTTGAGACGATCAATGTTCGCGGCGCGAGCCCGGTGATGCTGACCGTGCTGCGCAGCGTTCACGGCCCAGTTGTTGGGAGCAGTGGCGCCAACTTAATCACCCAAAAGCGTTCGCACTGGCAGCGAGAACTGGAGAGCGTCCACGCGTTCATAGGCTTCGATCGGGCGCGCAACATTCAACAATTTGAGGCGGCAGTAAAACTGATTCCTACTTCTCACAACTTTATCTATGCCGATAAGACCGGCAACATCGCCTACTGGCAGGCAGGTCAAATACCGTTGCGGCCCGCGGGGTTTGATGCGCGATTGCCATTTCCGGGAAACGGCAGTGCTGAGTGGCCGGGTGGCACGTTACCCATACCCACTTCCATCAATCCCGCACAGGGATACTTAGCGAACTGGAACAATAAGCCGTCGGTTGATTACGACAATGGAGACAATCAGATTTTCGGCAAACAGTTTCGCAATTGGGACCTCATCGATCGCCTGGCCACTGGAGTCATCTCTCTTGAAGACATGCGAGACATTCCCAAAGACATCGCGCGCGTGAAGGGCAACGGCCGCGAGGCGCGTTTTCTAAAGCCACATCTCCTGACGGCGCTGAACGACGTTCCCCCCGCGCATCCGCTGGGCGCACAAGCGAAAGCAATTATCGAAGCGTGGGACGGCAACGCTTTTGCTGACGCCGTGACCAGCACCACCCTTCACTCCGGCGAAGTCATTTTCTCAACGTGGCTAAGCCTGATGCTGACCAACACCTTTGGCGACGAACTGGGCGCCCGAGTTGGTGAAGCCAGTTCGAACATGCTCATACACACTCTCGATTTTGCGTTGACAGGTGATTCCGGTGTTCCGCCGAGTCGAGACTACTTCAACGGAATCAATCCGAAGGTTGTGATGTCTGCGACGTTCGATCAGACCCTGGCGATACTCGCGGCAGCGCAGGGATCCAACCCAGCGGTGTGGACAGCGCCGAGAGGCTCGATAACATTCACGCATCCGATCATTGGCCTCGTAGCGAGCGTGCCAAACTCAAACCGCGCCACTTATGGACAAATCATTGTGCTTGGCCGGCCAAGGATAACGGGCGAGAGCATCTTTACTCTGGGCCAGAGCGGATTTCTGCAGCTAGTGTTGCCAAGCAGCTTCGCATTCGACCCACACTTCATGGACCAGCTCGGGCTGTACAGGAATTTCGAGCACAAACCGATGAGGTTCTTCCAAAACACACAACTCCACGAGTAACTGTATTTTTCTTATGACGGGCGGCCACGGAGTGCCGCCCCTACAAACAAGAGCGGTATAATGCTTTAGCCTCGAGGACGAGTATGACGTTATTTGATTTGCTGATCTTGCTGCTGGTGGCGGGAATCTGTGGCGCGCTGGGTCAGGCGATCACTGGGTTCTCGCGCGGTGGCTGCCTGGTGTCGATAGCGCTTGGTTTTGTCGGTGCCGTTGTAGGTATGTGGTTAGCTCGAACGATGGGTCTGCCGGAGCTCTTTGCTGTACGGATCGGCACAACCAACTTTCCTATCGTGTGGTCCATCATCGGCTCCGCCCTGTTCGTCGCCGTGATCGCCTTGCTGACAAGGCGCAGTCTTTAGATGCAAATACTTCAGCAACGTACGTTCTGGACTGAACCTCCCACTCACGTCCGAGTGTATCCATGTCCGGCGTGTCAGGAAACGATTTCCGTCGACGCCCCCAGTTGCCGTTTCTGCCACGCCACAAATGATGTGCTGGTGGCGGAAAAACTCTGGGCCGACAACCGGCAAGTCACAACCGCCGTCACGCGCGCTAACATGTTCAGTGTGTCCTCTCGCTCCGCACTGCTGTTAACAGGACTCTCAATCTGGAGCTTAATTGTAAGTGGTGGCCTTGCCGAGATTTGGGTTGTCGTCAACCTCTTAGCACTTTCATACGGTGCTCAATGGCTGAGCCACAATGATTCGCTTGTCACGAACGACGCTGACTATGCAGAGGCTGTCACGAAGGTAAAACGGGCGATGATTGTGTGGGCTTTGGCCTTGTTGATCCAGGTTACGTTGAACTTAATCTTCTACGGATTCCCGGATTGGGAAACGATCTTCGTGGTCGAGTAAATTATCGGAAAGAGCCGGAGAACTTGCGCAGAAAGCGACTCACAACCTTTCGCGCCCTGAATGTTCCTCTTTCCATGATGCGCATGCCCTCGCCGATACGATCGTCGAAGTCTTCATCGGTAGAATGAAACGCTGATCCTGGTCCTACCTTCTCCAAGCGGTCCCCATAATCTTCGGCGTAGTCGCGCATCCAGAATTGAGTTCGTCGCATGCCGTTGCGATCCGCTTCTGCAAGCGCGTCGTTCGCACTCCATCCATCGTGCGTCATGCGATAGATGGCGACGATCGTTCCCGTCCGATCGACGCCGGTTCTGCAATGGATGAACACGCGCCCATGCTCAGGCGCGGCTATGATCTCGAGAATGCGTCGCACGCGCGCATCCTGTGGCCGTCCCCAATTCGGAAGGCCAACGTTGAAGTAATTCAATCCGAGGGCGTGGGCTTCCGCTTCCTGCGCTCTTGTTTGCGCACTCGCGCCGCGTAGATTGATGACGGTGTTGATGCCGAGGTCGCGAAGTCGACTGAGACCGCCGTCGCGTGGTTGAGCACCGCGGGACAGTCTCTCACTCACTTGCTTAAAGCGCGGCAACTCAGTGTAGCCGGTCGCATCCTGAGCAGACGCGGTTGCGGAAAGAAGTATTAATGCGATCGCCGCCGAGGGCAACGCGTGATGTAGGCTATGCATGGGGCTCCCACTATTCCGTTGCGGTATAGCCGCTGGTGTCGAACACAATGAAGACAAAATCTCGCGTGCCGGTTGAAACGCGCGTAATGCCTTCCGGTTTGAGACGGCGATCAAACGTTTGCAGCTCTTGCAGCGTGGGCGTCGCGCCGTTCCCGCTCCATTCCCAGGTTTTGAAATCCATTCTCTCAGAATTCGGTCCCGCACCGGTAATGAGGAAGAAGGCTTTGCGCGATTCGTCGTACTCGATACTCCTGATGCCGGCGCCGCCAAGCGGCAGCCTGATCGCCTTGCGGCCTTCGACTTCAAGGTTATCAAAAGTCAATGCTGCTTTTGGATCTCTGAGCTTCAGCGGTACGACGAGCGCGTTGCCTTCGACAACGGGCGAGCGCAGGCCCAACAATAATCTCTTGTTCTGTGGATCCCACGCGACGCCTTCGACGTTGATCCCGCCGTCCTTGTATTTCGTGTTCTCCATGCCGCGGAGCTCTTCGACGTTGTCTGCCAGAAATTTCTTGAGTCCTGAAGCAGACTGAGTGTCCAGGGCGCGTTGACTCGCCGTATCGAACTTGAAGCGCGCCAGGCCGGCCTGATCGGCGCCTGTTGATTTTGACTGCGAGCCCACCACGTAGAAGTACTCGCCGTCGTAAGTGATACCTTCGAGGTCGATGATGCTCGTTGCGATATTGATTGTTTTGATTGCGCCTGACTGTTTGCGATCTTCGCCGAGTTGCATCAGAAAGACTTCGTTCGGCCGCCCGTCATCGACAAAGAGCACGGTGTCAGTGCCGGGCACATACGCCACGCCTGATGCTTCAAACGTGCCACCTGAGAAGGCTGTCATCGGCACAGGCGAGGCCGGATAAGAAGTTATCGAAACTTCCCGGAACGCAGTACGAACGAGAACGCCGACAACGAGTGTTGTCAGCAGGAGAATCAGCACAGCAACGATGAAGCGCCAGCCTGAAAGATCGACCCCTTGCGTCTTTTCTGACCTCACTATCATTCCCTCAGATTAACAAAACACAGGTAAACGCAGGGTAAATGCCGGGGGGATGCGCCACGGGCTTGCAAGATGCCACGGGCTTGTCCCGTGGAGCCTCACGCTTGCTGCTACACACCTAACTCATAACACGGATTGGATGCCACGGCCTTGCGCCGTGGAGCTTCACGTTCGCAGCTATATAGATTCAACCGCGAAGCCCCACGGGCCAAGCCCGTGGCATCCGGTCTTTGGGTTTTCTGTTTGGTAGCAGCGATCGTGAGACTCCACGGGGCAAGCCCGTGGCATCCGGTCTTTGGGTTTTCTGTTTGGTAGCAGCGATCGTGAGACTCCACGGGACAAGCCCGTGGCATCTC
>JAICQI010000514.1 GCA_025937955.1 Pyrinomonadaceae bacterium | reverse complement strand
GTTCCAACTGCTGTACGAAGGCATGATCGTGCCAACACCCGCTTTGATTGCACTGACGTAACCCGCCATGTGGATGTCACGCAGTTCGCGCTCACTGAGCACGACGTCACCGCGATCAAGTATTTGTACGTCTTCTCTGAGTTTCCTGCCGGTTCCGTATTTCGTGCCGCCGTCACCAATCCAATGCTTCGCGCAGGCAAGCACACTCGAAGCATCGCTGAGATCTTTGCCCTGGTACCCGCGGACCGCGGCTTCGCCCAACATTCGCGCCAGCTCAGGTGTTTCGCCAAAGCCTTCGTAGGTTCTGCCCCAACGCTCGTCGCGTGCCACAGTGACGCAAGGCGCGAAAGTCCAATTGATTCCAGTAGCTCTTGTTTCGATCGCAGTGATGCGAGCCGCACGCTCGACGAGCTCGGGCTTGCGCGAACAACCGAAGCCGATGTTGTGTGGAAAGATTACGGCGCCGAGGACGTTGCTGTGTCCATGAACGGCGTCGATACCGTAGAGGATTGGAATTCGTAAACGCGTGTTTTGCGTGCGCGACTGTAGACTGTCGTAATGATCGGTCCAATCGATCAGACTGTTACCGTTTTTCGGATCGGAGCTGCCACCGCTGAGTATCGAGCCGAGGAAAAGTTTTTCCACGTCGCTCGGATCTTTAAGGCTCGCCGAGTTCGCCTGGATCATCTGCCCGATTTTTTCCTCGAGCGTCATTCGCGCAAGCATGGCCCGCACTGCTGCATCGTTCGATCTAAGACCACTTGGACCAGTGCGTCTCTGGGGTTTGAGAATGCTGGTGGGCGCCACCAGCGATGCGGCAACAGTCACCGCCGAGGCTTCGATAAATGTTCGTCTGTTCATGCGCAGGGTGGCAAGTTGTTCTTCGCGTATGGACGCTGATACTCACGCTGAATGTGCTCAGCCAACTTTTTGTGGTGGTCTTCGGTTGGGCAAACAATCTTTTCGACCTTGATAATGGTGTCCACTCCTTCCAGTCGAAAACTATTAACCGCTTCATCATTGACCACATCACGAATCCAAACTTCGCGCACGCGGTCAGGAAACAGGTTCTTAATACGACGATAAACTTCAACGTCCAACTCGCCCGAATCTCCCACCAGAATGAATTCCCTCTCTGGAAAGCTGTTCATCAGGCGAGTGATGGTTTCGACCTTGTGATCATAGGTCCGGCCAAGCGAGCCACAGATGGAATCGATCAAGAGCGAGCGTGTATCCGCCGATAGAAAGTTCTTAGGGAAATAGTTGAAGTGGTATGTGCCCGGCGGAAACCCGGCCGTCGAGAGGAAACTGGCCACGGGCTCATAAAGCTGCCATGGCCCACCGGAAACATAATGGATAGCTGCATTCCCCAAACTCCAGTATTTCTCACTCATCTCACGCAGCGAAACAAAGTCGCGGCAGAAAGTGTTTTTCAGCACCACGTCCTTTTCACCCGGAACTTCGGTTACCTTGATGGTGTCGTCGATATCAGAGACCAGCGACACTCCGCCTGGTCCGAGTAGATTGACTCTGCCGTTACCTTTGTGGCCGTGAGACGTGACGGTGAAGCTTAGCCATCTGTCTGGAGCGTTCTGCCTCTCCAGCAAGACCTCTCCTTTGGCTTCCGGCAGCCTGATAGTCATTTCAATCAAGCCGTTTAAGTCGCTCAGTTGAAAGGTATGCTGTTCGTTATCACTATCGAACTGGATTGTGACTGAGTGTCCTGAGCGGCTATCATCCGAGAAGTCTTCGAAGCGTGAGCTGAAGTTACTGGTCTCCCCATCATCACAGCGAATAACTGCCTGGGCAAATTCATTAATCAGGTGGTCCGGCAGTCTGCGCTGTTGATGAACCCAGCCACGCAAAGGAATAATCCAGTCACTGTTTTGTAGAAATCCGTAGGTGGGATAGATCGTGACCTCAACGTCGGCGTCATGAAAGACCTTATTAAGGTGGTCTTGGATCTTTTTCATGAGTTGGTCGAACATTTTTGCAGCAACTTTAACTTAATCCAGGCGTTTTGAGAATGAATTTGTGAGTTAAAGGAAGGTGGGCCGATGACTGGTTTTTGGCAGGACTTGCGACAGGCGCTGCGTACCATGTGGAAGCAACCCGGCTTCACACTCGTTGCGGCTATCACGTTGGCGCTCGGCATCGGCGCGAACACTGCGATATTCAGTGTTATCAATGCGCTCATTCTTAATCCGCTAAACATTGCCGAAGCCGATCGTGTAGTCGCGCTGTGGCGCACAGCGAGAGACAAACGCGACAAAGGGCCCGCATCTTACCTCGACCTGCAAGAGTGGCGCGCGCAGAGTAGTAGCTTCGAAGCGATTGCAGGTTATAAACGAAATCCCTTCACGCTGCTTGGCGATCAGGCGGAACAGGTACAGGGCATGCGCGTCACTGCCAGCTTTCTATCACTGCTGAAAGTCAATCCGGTCTTGGGCCGCGACTTTCAGACAGAGGAAGAAAAGCGTGGCGCCAAAGGTGTGGTCATCATCAGCCACCAATTCTGGCAGACACGGTTGGGTAGCGACGCGAGCGCAATCGGAAAGGACCTTACTCTCGATGGCAAACCGTTCACCATTATCGGCGTCCTCCCCCGCGACTTCGAATTCCCTCTGGCAAGACGGTCGACAGAGCTATTGACCACGGTAGCCGGTGAAGAGGGAAACCTGGAAGAACGTGGCGCGCTGGTTTTTCTTACCCTCGGTCGTTTGAAACAGGGCGTAACGCTCGCACAAGCACAAGCGGAACTGAATAATCTATCCGGTAATCTCGAGCAACAGTATCCACAGTACTGGCGCGATACCACCGCTTACCTGCTACCCGCAGGCGAAGAGATCGTCGGTCCCGAAATCCGCCGCGGATTGTGGGTGTTGCTCGGCGCAGTGATTTTCCTTCTGCTCATTGCCTGCACCAACGTCTCGAACCTGTTGCTCGTGCGCGCGAGCGTGAGACAAAGAGAGTTGGCGTTGCGCGTCGCACTGGGTGCAGGGACCTGGCGCATTCTGCGGCAATGGCTCACGGAGAGCTTATTGCTTGCGTCGCTCGCGGCCGCAATGGGCGTGTTGTTCGCTGCCTGGGGACTGAAACTGATCAAATTTTATGGCGCGGAACAACTGCCTCGACTTCATGAGGTGCAGATTGATCTAGCGGTATTGACTTTCACCGTGGTGGTGTCGATCTTGACTGCCGTTATCTTCACTTTGCTGCCGGCATTGAAAGCCTCGCGTCCTGACATCAATGAAGTTTTAAAAGCCGGAGCGAAGAGCGCGACGAGCAGTAGTTCGTTGTGGCGTGATTCGTTAGTCGTCGCGGAAGTCGCGCTCGGCCTGGTGCTTCTCATCGGCGCAGGCCTGATGATGCGCAGCTTCGCTTCGCTGACGAACGTGCATCCGGGTTTTGATCCGCAGAATGTTCTGACGGCGCGCATCACGCTCAGCGGTCCTGCTTACGAGGACACGGACGCGCGCAAGCGTTACGTCAGCCAAACGATCGAGCGACTCAAAGCTCTGCCAGGCGTCGAGAGCGCTGCGTTCGTCGCGCCAATGCCATTCAGCGGCGCGGAAATCGGCGGCGACTTTAAGATCGAAGGTCAGAACACCGAACCCGGACGAGAGCCGGCAGCCAACGTGCGCAACGTTACGCCGGAATACTTTCAGACCATCAGAATTCCTTTGCTGAAGGGACGCTATTTCAACGAACAGGACCAACGCGGCGCCGTCGGCGCTGCTATCGTCAATGAGAGGTTCGCCAGGCGTTATTTCATAAACGACGACCCGCTTGGCAAGCGCATCAAGGACCTGGGCGTGAATCAGAACGAAGGCGATCCGAAACAATATGAGATCGTCGGTGTTGTTGGTGATGTGCATCACAACAGTTTGATCAGATCTGCGACACCCGAACTCTACCTGCCACATCAACAGAACAGTTGGACCTGGGGAAATTTCCTCGTGCGCACGACAAACGATCCAGCAACTCTTACGCGAAGTTTCACTGACACCATTCGCTCGACTGACAAGACCGTGCCGGTGACGCGGGTCAGACCGCTGACGGAAGCAATCTCAGAAACGATTTCCCAACCGCGGTTTTATGCGTTGCTGTTTGGATTGTTTGGCGCAACCGGCTTGCTACTGACTTTGACAGGCATTTACAGCGTTATCTCGTACACGGTCTCGAATCACACTCGCGAGATCGGAATCAGAATGGCGCTCGGCGCACAAGGTAGAGACGTGTTGAAGTTGATCGTCGGAAAAGGCCTGGTGTTGACGTTAATCGGTATCGGGATCGGGCTGCTTGGCGCGTTCGGCATCACGCGCGTGATGCAAACGTTACTGTTCGGCGTAAGCGCGACTGACTGGGTCACGTTCACTGCCGTAGCGATGTTGCTCGCGCTCGTCGGTCTTCTCGCAACGGCGATTCCCGCTCGCCGCGCAACGAAAGTCGATCCGCTGGTGGCGCTGAGATACGAGTAGCGAAGTTAACTTGCGTAACTATGAAAATCGTCATTCTTGGTCTATTGCTCACATCTTTCGCCTTTCAACAGCAGGCGCCGATGTTTGTCTCCAACAATCCACAATCAATTTATGCAGCAGATCCAAATGACTCATGGAATCGAATCTTCCGCGCGTTGTTTACGCGCACTGTAAAGGCTCGCGTGTCAGACGCTTTTCCCGAAGGTGCTCCTTTCAGTCCGTTTCACATCAGAATGGGTTCCTTCTCGATACGTCTTAGTAAAGAGAAGATTAGTCGAACGGAGATCGGCGACCGCGCGATCGAACCGCTTTACCCAACCTTCCTCAACGCCACAGGACCTTTACAGGTTTTCTCTGAGCCACTCTTCACTGAATTAACTG
>JAICQI010000395.1 GCA_025937955.1 Pyrinomonadaceae bacterium | reverse complement strand
CCAGCGCCGACGTTTCATTACCCATCGTTCCCAAAGGATCAGCGGGCCCACGATAGGCATAACGAATGCTCGGCACTATCGTGCTGGATGAAATGTTGTAACCGATGGCAATGCCGCCGGTCTTGTCCATAGCGGCGCTGCCCATCCAACGGAAGTCGTTGGTCGGAGCAAACGTTCCCTGCTGATGAAGCACGGGCGCGGCCGAGCCAAAGGTCTGGCCCGCAGCATTCCGCAACTCATACCAGCGAATACCGACACCAGTTCCACTGGTTACCGAATGGTTAATCACCAGCGCTTCATGAGTACCGAAGTTTCGATAACTCAAGCGATACATCAAACGATCAGCCAGTGAATCGAGACGCGTGGTGGTTCCCGGTTGGACGATGCAAGCGCCGCCACCGCAAGCTCTGCTGAATGCCGCAACGCCCGCAACGTTCGTGGGACCAGTCAACGTGCCGGTGCCGGCCACCCAGTTCACCGAAAATCTCCAGAACTGGACTGCTGTACTCGTTAGACTCATCAACAGGTTCGGTGAGCCGACTGGTGGCAGTATCGTGCCTTCGAGATCCGCGGGTTCCAGGCTGTGGCCCCCGGTGGTGTTAACGCAAGCTTGTCGAGCCGAAAGGCCGAGCAGCATCCGTGCGCGTTCAAAAGCACACACCGTGTTACCGGTGAACGACATGCCGTTTCGAAACATGTTGTAGCTGATGTAATAGGCATCCGGCCAAACACCCATCTTGGGATAGTCGTTGAAGCTTCTGTCATACGAGAACGCATAGCGAAAGTACGTTCCAGTCGGATCAGGACTCGTCGATACGGCTACGCACTGAGTGTACGGTCGGTTTGACACTGCAAACTGCGTCAGTATCCAACGGTCTGCGAGCTGATCGTACTGGACGATCGGATCACCGTCGTTGTCTGTCTGACAGCGACCGCCGAAACCCTGCCATACGACATTGCCGTTCTTCGGAAATCCCGGTACCACGGTGAACCCGGTGATCTCGTTATTTGCACCTCTGGTCAGGGTGTAAACCGAGTAACGCAGGTTAACCCATTGCACGTAGTGGTTCGGTCCAACGTCGCCAGTTGTGTCAGGCGGCGCCACGCGAGCGTTTGGATCCACCGGCACGCCGTTAGTCGATGCCTTGATCTCAGCGAGAGCAGATGGCAAGCCCACACTCTTGTCAGCCAAAGGATCGTCGAACGGGCGATTGGTGTTCTCTACTTTTTGCGGTCTGCCTGGCTCGAAGTCTCTGCCACCGCGAGCAGGCCCCGGCCGCTCACCGGTGTCAAACATTTCGCGCAGTGGTTTTGTGGTTTTATCGAAGTGAATCGCATTGCTAATCTCGGCCCGTTGTCGTAGAGCGGTGTCGCTCTGGGCGTGGACCATGAGAGGCATTGAGGAAACGGTACAAAGAATCAACATCATCAGTAACGCATGAACTTTTTTCACAGACATCCTCCAGACATTTTTTCAGGGCTAAGTGAGTTACGAACTGCGATAGTATTGGGAGGTAAGTAACTACGCTTACTTCAACGCAAACACACAAACTGTAAGCAGGATCCCTCAGAGAGAGAACAACGCACTCTGGGGGGCGGGAAGTATAGCATTCGGTGCCCTCAACCGCCAGCCGGAACTGCCTACTGGCGGCGCTCAAATAAACGGCGGATTATCCCGGGTAACAACAGCGAGGAGCTTAGCAGCGACCCGGTCGTGAAGCGCCGGGCGAAGCCGCGGAAGAGCTTGCCGGCCCGTTCTGAATAAGGGAACCACCAGACGTCCGCTACGCGTGGCATGCCGTTGACGTGAACGTGTTGTGCTGAAACGAGCTCCAGCAGTCCTAGACGTCCGTGTGTCCGGCCATAACCGCTCTGCTTGACGCCTCCCCAGGGCGTTTGTGCTACGGCGTGGGTGTAAACAACTTCGTTGATCATCACCGTGCCGGCGTCGATCTGTTCGGCCATGCGTCGCCCACGACTGATGTCACGCGTGAAGACGCTTGCTGTCAGGCCGTAGATGCTGTCATTCGCGAGGTGAACCGCTTCTTCGTCGGTTTTGAAAGTCATGATCGGCAGGACCGGACCAAAAGTCTCGTCGCGCATCAACTTCATGGAGTGATCGACGCCAGTTACGACTGTCGGCTGGTGAAACCAACCCTTCGAGTCGTTCAAGCGATGACCACCAGTGCGCACTTGCGCGCCACGCTCGACGGCATCGCCAACATGATCTTCTACGATCTGCAACTGTCGCTCATTCGTCATCGCCCCGATGTCGATCGCGTCAGTCGATGCTTTGCCTTGCTTGAGCAGGCGGGTTTCTTTAACTACGAGATCGGTGAATCGCTCCGCGATCGATTCATGTACGTAACAACGCTCTATTGAAGCGCAGGCTTGTCCTGAATTGCAGAAGGCGCCCCAGATGGCGGCGCGTGCAGCGTTCTCGAGATCCGCGTCTTCGAGAACGACCATCGGATCTTTGCCACCGAGTTCGAGCACCACCGGGGTCAGGTGTTTGGCGGCGGCTTCGGCCACGCGCTTGCCGGTGTTTACGCTGCCAGTGAACATGATCTTGTTCACGCCGGCTTCGACGAGAGCCGCGCCGGTAGATCCATCGCCAGTGACGATCTCGAGCAGACCTTCGGGCAGTTGCGCCTGCTTGAAGATCTCTCCAATCTTTAACGCCGTCAGCGGTGTTAACTCACTCGGTTTCACGACCACTGCATTGCCGGCCATCAACGCCATGACCACTTCGTCCAGCGGCGTGGCCCAGGGGAAATTCCAGGGCGAGATGATTCCGACTACGCCGAGCGGTTTGTAAACGATGTAAGACCAGCGGTACATGAGGTTGTACTGGCCGATGTCGATCTCCGGCCGGGCGAGTAGCTGGTGTGTGGTCTTCGCAAAGTAGTGCATGAGATCGAGCGTGGGCACGATCTCCATCGCGATGGCTTCGGTTGCAGGTTTGCCCGTTTCGCGTGAGATTAGTTTGGCGATCTCCTCGAGCTGGTCCAGGACGATTTCGCGCGCGCGAAGTATGAAGCGAGCACGCTTACGATACGAGAGTTTGGCCCACTCCGGTTGGGCGCTCCTCGCTCGACTCACTGCGGCGGCGACCGCATTCGCATCCATCAACGGCGCGCGACCGATCTCCTCGCCGGTAGACGGATCGTGCACGACGATCTCGCGGGATTGTGGTGGTGAAAGAGTTTGAGTGCTCATGCGTGTCGTAATTATCTATCTAGTAGCCAGTCAGGTACAATGCGCGACAACCATAAAATCAGGAGAAATTTTTGATGATCAGACGCCAGCTCGAAGAGTTTATGCGACGCATGGCCCCGAAATCCGTGGCCATCATTCCCGGGGCGCACGACACGCGCCGTTCGAACGACACGCACTATCGTTTTCGCCAGGACTCCGACTTTTTCTACCTGACCGGCTTTGAAGAGCCCGATTCGCTGGCGGTAATCAAGCCCGAAGCCGAGAAGAGATATACGTTATTTGTGCGGCCGAGGGATCCGGAACGAGAGATTTGGGACGGGCGGCGCGCGGGAATCGAGGGCGCGAAGAGTGAGTTTGGCGCGGAGGAGTCGTTTCCGATCGCGGAGTTTGAGTCGAAGCTGGCGGAGTTTCTCGACGGAGCTGATGTGCTTTATTACAGGCTTGGCGTCGATAGCGATCTCGACAACAAGATCATCCAGGAGATCTCGCGGATGCGGTCTTTGAATCGCAAGCCGATTCATCCGCCGGAGACGATCATCGATCCGGCGACGATCGTTCACGAGATGCGCGTGCTGAAGAGCGAGGATGAAATCGCGATCATGCAGGCGTCCGCCGACATTGCCGCCGAAGCTCATTGCGAAGCGATGAAGGCGGTGCGTCCCGGAATGCAGGAGTATCAAATCGAGGCGTTGATCGAACAGATCTTTCGCCGGCACGGCGCTTCCGGTCCGGCTTACACGTCGATTGTCGGCGGTGGTCCAAATGCAACCGTGTTGCATTACATTAACAACGATGGCGAGTTGCGCGACGGCGATTTGCTGCTGCTTGACGCGGGTGCGGAGTACAAAGGCTACGCTTCCGATATCACGCGTACTTTTCCGATCAATGGGCGTTACACGAAGGCGCAGCGCGATATTTACGACCTGGTGTTGAAGGCGCAGATGTCGTGCGTGAAGATGGTGCGACCGGGCGTCACGCATGATCAGTTGAAGCAGCACTCGATCGAGGTGTTGACTGAGGGTATGGTCGAACTCGGGTTGCTGAAAGGGAAAACAGAGGAACTGATCAAGGAGAAGAAGTACGAAAAGTTTTACATGCACGGGCTGGGGCACATGCTCGGCATCGACGTGCACGACGTTGGGCGTTACTACTACGGCACGGAATCACGCGCGCTCGAACCTGGCGTCGTGATGACTGTCGAGCCGGGGATCTACATCGCGCCCGATACTAAGGACGTTCCGGACAAGTATCTCGGGATCGGCGTGCGGATCGAAGATGATGTGCTGTGCACAAACAACGGCCCGCGAGTGTTAACCACCAAAGTGCCGAAGCACGCCGAAGAAATAGAGGAATTAATGAACCAATAGAGCGGGGGCAAGCCCCTCTTCTGTATAGACCGGAGACATCCTAAACACACGTTCGGAGACATGGTAAACACTTTTCCCGCCGTTCAGTCGGTTAAGTTTATCTGCCCAATGTGATGCTGAGAGAAGTAAACATCGAGCAGGCCATCCGTGTTAGTAAAGCGTAAGGCCACACACAAGCCGGCAAAGGCGCTACTGATGTGATGCTCGCGACCCTTGTATTTAATGTGACCGTAACCTCTGACTTTGCGCACGATGTCCGTAGCCGCGTACTCAATAGCCGGTAGTCGTTCCGGATAGGCGCGCTGACTTGGTTGATAACGAGTGGCCGGCACTTTCAAGCCCAGAGCTTCGTGCGGCCGTTCCGTATTATAGACGTGACGCCATTGTTCGAAGTGGTTTTGACACATGGCCAGATCCTCAGGCACGAGAAAGCGTAAGACCTCCGCCTGCAGCGTGCGATGAAATCGTTCGTCCTTGCCCTGGGTTTGCGGATGATGGGGTCGCGAATGAGAAACCGCAATTCCTAGCTGCATCAGCCAGACCCCGAGTTTGGTGTATTTGCTATTGCTGGAACCCCAGGGCGGCCCGTTATCACAAGTAATCCGCAGGGGTAGACCATAACGACGAAAGACAGTAATCAGCAAAGGGCGAGCAATCTCGGTGGAAATTTTAGGGCAAGCCAGCACGGCTAAAGCAAAACGCGAGTGATCGTCGAGAATGGTAAAGGGATAACAACGACCACCAGCAACGGCAAAATCGCCTTTGAAATCCATCTGCCAAAGATCGTTGGGAGCGTCGTGTTCGAACCGGAGAAAAGGCTGATGCTTGAGCGATTCAGCGGCGTCAATCATTTGGTTACGCTTCAGAATAGCGGTAATGGTGCTGGGACTGGGCACTTGCTGCCCCAGATCCAGCAGACGCTGCTTCAGCTTACGACCACCCCAGGCAGGATGTTTGCGACGCAGACAGAGCACCGCCTCTTCTATCATCATTGCAGTCTTCCGTGGTGAGTGATGTGGTCGGCGTGAGCGATCCGCTAAGCCCGGCTCGCCTTCGTGCTGAAAACGGTCCAACCACTTATAGGCAGTGGCGGAGCTAATGCCAAAATGACGACACAATGCTCGGATATTGGCGTTCGGTTGACTGGCTAGTAAAACGAACTGGTGACGTTCTGACATGGTGGAACTCACTCTCCAGGGCATCCTCGCGACTCCTTTCGAGCCGAAAGGTATCAGCAACGGGAAAAGTGTTTACCATGTCTCCGAACATGTGTTTAGGAGGTCTCCGGTCTATACATCTTCCTGACTTGTTCTATCTCGTGATTCTTTATCCCTCTGAGCGGTGTTAATTTAGCGAACGCTTTCAGCGTTAGTTCCGGAGATCGATCT
>JAICQI010000956.1 GCA_025937955.1 Pyrinomonadaceae bacterium | reverse complement strand
TCCCGGCGGCGGCTCGGGCCGGCCGAGGATTTTGAAGCCGGTATTAGAACCCAGACCGCCGTACAACGGCAGATGGTTGACCATTCCAACCGATCTGACTGCCGGCAACTGACGGAGTTTCTCGAGCGCCTGGTTGAAGAAGGCAACGACCTGCGCATCCTGGGGATACTTCGCATCCGGCAAACGGATCACCATCGTGAGAATGTTGTCTGTGTTGAAGCCGCGATCTACCTGCTGCAAACGTATGAAACTTCTGATCAGCAAACCGGCGCTCGCGAGCAGGACCACCGCGAGTGCGATTTCCGAAACGACGAGCGCGCTGCGAAGTCGTCTGCTGCCGCTCGCCTGGCCCGATTCTGACTTGCCGCCTTCTTTAAGTGAATCGTTTAGATTGAGTCGTGAAATGTGCAATGCCGGCGCGAGGCCAAAAATGATTCCAGTCAGGAGCGACACGCCGAGTGTCCACAACAGCACGGTCATGTTCAAGCTGACGCTTTGAAAGTTCACCAGGTCTTTGGGACTGATCAGCATCAGGGCTTTGATCCCGAGCCACGCGAAGCCTAGTCCAAGAGCGCTGCCGAGTAGTGCCAGCAGAAGACTTTCAGTCAGCAACTGCCTGACGATTCGCGTCCGACGCGCGCCCAGTGCCGCGCGCACCGCGATCTCTTTTTCACGGGAGGTTGCGAGTGAGAGCAAAAGATTCGCGACGTTCGCACATGCGATCAGCAACACAAACCCGACTGCTCCCAGCATCAGCCACAGTGGACGTCGCACGTTGCCGAAGAATTGTTCGCGCAAGGGCAGCACTTCCGCGCTGTAGTTTTTGTTGAACTGCGGCACCTCGTCAGAGAGTCGCGCTTCGATCGTGCGCAGCTCCGCGCCCGCCTGGTCCACCGTCACGCCTTCTTTCAGCTTGCCGACGACGGAAAGAAAGCGACCGCGCTCGTTCGCGCCTGGCCCAACCGTCATTGGCAGGATGGTCCAAAGTTCGGCGGGCCGGCCGGTGCCGGATCGTTGTTTGATGTGGAATTGAAAGTTCGCGGGCATTACGCCGATCACTGTGAACTTGATGCTGCTGAGTGTTATCGGCTGGCCAATCACGCTCGCTTGTCCGCCAAAACGGCGTTGCCAGAGTCCGTAGCTGAGCACCGCCACGGGAGCCTTGCCGTCATCGTCGGGCAGGAACGTTCGACCGAGCAGCGGATCGACGCCTAAAATTTTGAAAAGTTCCGGCGTCGCCATTTGCACCGAGAGTTCTTCCGGTTCGCCATCGCCGGTGAGATTGAAGCGCTGGTCCGTGAAGGCTGCGACGTTTTCGTAGCTGGTATTCTGCGCACGCCAGGCACGGAAGTTAGCGCGTGAAGTGGTGTTCTGGTGACGGCCTTCAGGTGTCACTTCCCACAACATCACGATCCGTTCAGCGTCGCGATAGGGAAGTGGGCGCAGCAGCAGTTCATTGACGACGGAAAAGATCGCAGTATTGGCGCCGATGCCGAGTGCGAGCGTGAGCACGGCGACGGCGGTGAATGCCTTGTGCTTGGCGAGCATGCGCACGCCGTAGCGAAAGTCCTGCGTGAGCGATTCCACGAACCCGCCACCTTTCACGTCGTAGGCGGCGTCGACAGCTTTGTTCACGTTTCCGAAACTACGTAGCGCCTGCGCGCGGGCTTCATCAAGCGACATGCCCGCGCGGACATTTGCTTCCACCTGCAACTCGAGATGCGAGCGCATTTCGCGGTCGATGTCGTTTATAACAGTCTCACGCTGCCGCAGAGCGCGAAGGCGATCTCGAAGTACGTTGAACCACT
>JAICQI010000111.1 GCA_025937955.1 Pyrinomonadaceae bacterium | reverse complement strand
GACGTCGCAGCTCAACGACTTCTTTGAGAAGGCGATCGCGCAACCGCGTGGCGGAACGGCGCCGTCACCGGCGAAAGGCGGGATGTCGCGACTGCGGATTCAGTCTTTGACGCAGGCGGGTGTGCGGCCACCGACGTTTGTCGTGTTCACGTCAGGTGGAAAGCCGGGTTTGCACTTTTCTTACGAGCGATACCTGCTGAATCGATTGCGGGAGGAGTTTGATTTCTTTGCCACTCCGCTGCGGATCGTGGAGAAGCACAAGAAGTTCTCACGCAAAGGCGCAAAGAAAAGTTAGCCACAAAAAGGCACAAGAAGCACAAAAGATGAAGGCATTGCGGTTCGATGTTGATGCGAAGTGTGGCGAGGCGCGGGCGGGGGTGTTGACGACGCGGCGTGGGCAGATAGAGACGCCTGTCTTTATGCCGGTCGGGACGGCGGGGACGGTGAAGGGGATTCGGTTTGAAGAACTCGAGTCAGCAGATCTCGACGCAAAGATCATCCTCGGGAACACTTATCACCTCTGGTTACGACCGGGTGTTGACGTGATCAGGGCAGCCGGTGGGCTCCATCGCTTCATCGGTTGGGACCGCGCGCTATTAACCGATTCCGGAGGATTTCAGGTCTGGAGCCTGGGAGCGCTGCGCAAGATCAGCGAAGAAGGAACCGAATTTCGCTCGCACGTCGACGGCTCACTCAGATTTTTATCTCCTGAAGTATCGATGGAAGTGCAGGCGGCACTCGGTTCAGACATCGTCATGGTCTTTGACGAATGCGCCCCCGGCCAGACCGCCCACGACGAAACTGAGCGCAGCATGAACCTGACTGCCCGCTGGGCGAAGCGCTCGAAAGACGCCTTCGAGCGACTGCAAACAGCAGGCGCCGACACCGGACATGTTCAAACGAAAGATCTGAGCGGCCGTCAGGCGTTGTTTGGCATTATCCAGGGCGCGGGTCATCTCGATCTGCGACGGATTAGCCTCGAACAGACAGTAAACATTGGCTTTGACGGCTACGCCATTGGCGGTTTGAGTGTCGGGGAAGAGAAATCGTTGATGTTTGAAGTCATCGCAGACGTCGCGCCACGCATGCCCAAAGACGCCCCGCGATACCTGATGGGCGTCGGCACTCCCGAGGATCTCGTAGAAGCTGTGGCGCGCGGCATCGACATGTTTGACTGTGTTTTGCCGACACGTAACGGCCGCACCGGCCAGGCCTTTACGTCCCGCGGCAAGTTGAACATTAAGAACGCGCAATGGGCAAACGACTCGCGCCCGCTCGATGAAGCGTGTCGCTGTTCGGTCTGCCAACGACACACGCGAGCCTATCTCCGTCATCTTTATATGTCCGGCGAAATGCTGGCGAGTATCCTCCTGACCCACCACAATCTGGCCTTCTTCCTTGACACTATGCGAGGCGTGAGGCAATCTATCCGGTCTGGCGATTTCCCTAAATTTCGGCGTGAGTTCACCGAGCGGCTGGATGCGAATGGTGAATAGTGGTTTGCGCCCGAATAAATTAAAAACTCAATGCATACATTTTTGATTCTCTTCCAGAGTGGTTTAGGTGGACTTGCTCAACTCCTGCCCATCGTTCTGATCATCGCCGTTTTCTATGTCCTATTAATAAGGCCTCAGCAAAAACGGCAAAGGCAACTACAGGAAACAATAGCCAGTCTGAAGACTGGGGATCGTGTGATTACGACCGGCGGCATCATCGGCGTAATAACTACCATTCGAGAGACCAGTTTTCTGATTCGCACCGCTGACAAGTCAATTCTGGAAATAGCGCGCTCCGCGGTTGCCGACATCGATCACGAAGAAAGACAGGGGTTAGACCAAGGCAAAACTAAAGGTCTTATGCAATGAAGAAGAAGAACCTTTTAACGCGCATAATTATCATCGTTGCCGTTACCATCATAGGCCTTTACCTGGTTATCGGTCCGCGCCATCGTCCGACGGTACAGGACTTCACTTGGTCCGGAATCAAACGATCACTCGCCAACAACATTCGTCTCGGATTGGACCTTCAGGGTGGCTCACACCTCGTGATGCGCGTAAAAACTGAAGAGTTTCTGAAGCGTTTGACGGAAGACAACTACGTCGCCGCTCAGAACGCCGCCAAGGACGCGGGCCACGAAATCAAGGGTGGTCGCGCCGACGCCGGCGCGGGGAATTATCGCGTAGTGCTCGAACCTACCGATCCTTCGAAAGTCGCCGAGATCAAAGACGCTGTCGAAAAGAAGGTCGAACTCGGCGATACGTCCGTCTGGAGTTACTCCCAATCAGGCGGCAATCTGACCTGGTCGATGACGCCGGCAGCAGAACGCCTGCTGGCCGACAACGCCACCACTCAGGCCCTCAACATCATCGATAGTCGTATCAACGCACTCGGAATTACCGAACCAACGCTCCAAACACACGGCGCTCAAAGTTCGCATCAACTGCTTTTGCAGATGCCGGGCGTTCAGGATCCGGAGCGTGTGAAGGAGATTCTCAAGGGCGAATCACGACTCGAGCTGGTACACGTTATCGGTCCGCCGAGCCCAGCTCCGGCGGCGACTTATCCGACCGAACAAGCCGCGATCGAGTCCCTCGGCGGGATCGTTCCTCCCAATCGCAAAGTTTTGCCGTATAGCGAGCGAATCGAGAAGAGCGCGGAAACCGATCCGAACCAGCCAAGACCGAAGCAGTACGTAGTGGTTGAGTCGCCGGCGATCATCGACGGTAGTGAGTTGCGCAATGCTTCGGCAGTTCCTTCGCAGGGCGGCGGTGCTGACGATTACGAGATTAACTTCTCGCTGAAACGAACTGGCGCCGATAAGTTTGGCGCGTGGACGGGCGCTCACATCAACGAGTACATGGGCGTCGTTCTCAACGGAGAAGTAAAGTCGATTGCTTACATTAAGTCGCAAATCTTCGATTCAGGACAGATTACCGGTCGTTTCACGAAGCAGTCTGCTGAGGATCTCGCCCTAACGCTGCGTTCCGGCGCTTTGCCGGCTCCAATTGAGTATCTCGAAGAGCGCACTGTTGGACCGAGCCTGGGTGCGGATTCGATTCGCGCCGGAGTGCGAGCTTCGCTGGTGGGACTCGCGCTCGTCGTCGTGTTCATGCTCATTTACTATCGCGGTTCCGGCGTGAACGCGGTCGTGGCTTTGCTTCTGAACATGATTCTCATGCTCGCGGGCTTGATCGTGTTTGGCGCCACGCTGACGCTACCAGGCATCGCCGGCATCATTCTG
The DNA here is from genome assembly GCA_025937955.1 of Pyrinomonadaceae bacterium. Taxonomy (GTDB): domain Bacteria; phylum Acidobacteriota; class Blastocatellia; order Pyrinomonadales; family Pyrinomonadaceae; genus PSRF01. The sequence goes on along the minus strand of JAICQI010000111.1, from coordinate 8,166 downwards.
ACGATCGGTATGGCGGTCGACTCCAATGTGCTGATTTTCGAAAGAATCCGCGAAGAGTTGTTATCAGGTAAGACGATTCCCTCCGCGGTCGATCTCGGCTTCCAGCGTGCTTTCATCACTATCATCGACACGCACGTAACTACAATCGTTTCGTCTCTATTTCTATTCGTGTTTGGCACCGGACCGATTCGTGGTTTTGCGGTGACGCTGGTAATCGGATTGCTGGTGAACCTGTTCTCGGCAGTCTACGTTTCGCGCACGATCTTTATGTGGCTGTTGTCCCGCAGGAAAGTGGAGTCGCTGAGTATTTAGAGAGTCATCATGTTTCAAATTCTTAAAGATATAAATGTTGATTGGATGGGACGGCGGCGCATCTTTATAGGCATCTCCGTGTTGCTCATGCTCGCGGGTTTGGGATCCGCAATCGTCCGGCAAGCGACCGGTCGCCAGGCTTTTAACCTCGGCGTCGATTTTAAGGGCGGAACCGTCGTAACGGCGCGGTTTAAGCAGCGGCCCTCGGACGATCAGATTCGCCAGGCGCTAGTTCAAAAGGGCATTAACGACGCAGTTGTTCAGCCGGTAACTGACAGGACTGACACGGTGCTCATTAAAGTGCCGCTCGAAGGTGAAGGGCAGGACGGCCGGGCTCGGGTGCGCGACGCACTGAACGGATTCGGACAGGAAGCAGCGCCCGGAACCGAGCTGGAACAGGACCAAAACGCGGCTTACAAGATTGTCGGAACTGACGCAGTGGGCGCGATCGCCGGAGCCCAGCTCAGAAACAAAGCCATCGCAGTCACACTCGCCGCCCTGGTTGGCATCCTGATTTACATTGCAGCACGGTTTGAATGGACCTACGGCGCCGCCGCCGTGATCGCCGTGTTTCACGACGTGCTGGTGACACTCGGGTTTTTCTCGATTTTTCAGATCGAAGTCAGTCTCAACGTGATCGCCGCCTTGCTGACCCTGGTCGGATTTTCCGTGAACGACACGATCGTGGTGTTCGACCGTATTCGTGAGAACCGGAAGCTGCACCGGCGCGATTCGCTTTACAAAATCACCAACGACGCAATCAACCAGACGCTTTCGCGTACCGTGATCACCAACGGGCTCGTGTTCCTGTCGGTGCTGGCGCTGGTGCTGTTTGGCGGTGACGTGTTGCGAGCATTTTCGCTGGCGTTGTTCATCGGTGTGATTTTCGGTACGTACTCCTCGATCGCCGTTGCGAGTCCGATCATGGTTTGGTGGGAGCAGCGATTGGAGGCGGCGAATCGTGAGGCGGCACTGGCTTTTAATCAACCTCGAGTGATTAAAGCCACGAGAGGCGCGAAGCAGGGTTTAAGAGACGCTTCGAAGCCTCTTCATTAACGAAGTCGGAATCATTGTCGCATAGGTCTTTGGTTTTTGGTCTTTGGCCTTTGGTTTTTGGTTTTTGGTTTTAGGTTTTGGTTTAGGCCCAAGACCAAAGACCTAAGGCCCAAGACCAAAGACCAAAGACCCATGCGGTACTGACTGTATCCATAAACGATTTTTACTTTTCGGGAACTATTTGGCGGTTAACGGTGTCCTAGATTGCGCTTGACTTTGAAACGTCATGCGGAATAGACTGCGACCGTTGCTGGCCAATTAAATATCTCAAGTGTCGACCCCGCGGTGTGAAATCGTAAGTTGGGCGCGGTGGCGGTGTGTTGAGCAGGCCGGCGAGTTTTCTCGCACAGCGGCTATCCAATCTGTTCGGTGTGCTCAATATCGCAGGAGCTGCTGTTTCCCCTCTTAATGACGGAACGTAAGCGGTATTAAATCGACATTTGCGAGGCAATTACTGCTTAAACTTTCGTAACCCCTGATCCATTTGGCGCCGGAGTCGGAGGATAAATTTCTATGTTCGATAATCTTGTTGAGTCAAGTTCGCACAAAGGCGATATCCAGCGAAAGGGCTCATTCATCGGAGTCACTGCGCTAATTTATGGTGTGCTCATGGTGGCGTTCTTTGTCGCCGGTATTTACTGGTACGACGCCAAGCTTGGTGAAATGGAGCTCGAGCTGACGACGCTCGTTGCTCCTGTGCCTGTCCCGCAAGTGCAAAAGGAGCCGGAACAGAAACAGGAAGCCAAGCCACAAAAGGTTGAACAGAACGTAGACGTTCGCAAGGAACTAGTTGCCGACGTTACGCGCACTGAGCTAGTGCCGAAAGAGGTTTCCGCCAAAGCCAGTGACGTTCCACCAGTACGCCGCGGCGTGACTACAGTAATTGGTACCAGCGACTCGAATGCGGTGGCGCCGATGCCGGCCGGACCCGGCTCGGGCACTGGTATAGTGGCGGGTCCCACCAAAGTTGAGATTGCGGACGCGCCGCCACCGGAGCCTAAGCCAACTCCTCGTGCTGCTCCCATCTCCGGCGGAGTTCTAAATGGTAAAGCGATCAGCTTACCAAAGCCGGCGTATCCGCCGATTGCGAAGGCGGCACATGCATCGGGCACGGTCGTAGTGCAGGTGCTTATCGATGAGAACGGCAACGTGGTGTCCGCACATGCCGTGTCAGGGCATCCGCTGTTACAGGGGGCTGCGGTAGGCGCTGCGCGTCAAGCAAAATTCTCCCCAACCAAGCTATCGGGGCAGCCAGTTAAAGTTACCGGAGTGATCCAGTACAACTTCGTGGCGCAATAACTGCGGAGAGTATTTGTCGTGTCGCCGCGGTTATCGTTGGTCGTCCCGGCTTCTCTGCTTGCTATCAAACAATAAAACCTTTTGGAGGGGTTTACCGTGACAATTCTAATGAGTCTTTTTGGAACGAAGGTGTTCGGTCTTTTGTTGCTGTTGCAGGAAGCCGCAGCGAGCCCGGAGGGCAGTACCGCCGATCACTTCACGCTGACGGAGATGGTCAAGAACATGGGTGGTGTGGCTATTTCCGTCGTTATCGTGCTGCTGATCATGTCAGTGTACTCAATCGCGATCATGGTTGAGCGCTACCTGACTTACTCCGCGGCGAAGAAGCAGTCGCGCGAGTTTGCGCCACGCGTCGCGCAAGCGCTGAAGAACGATCGAATCGAAGAAGCGATTAACATCAGCGACAAGCATCGCAAGTCACACCTGGCCATGGTCGTCAGCAGCGGCTTGCAGGAGTTTCGTGCTCACGAAGCCTCCAGCGACATTTCCGGCGACGAGATCGAGGCTTCGAAGCGCGCGCTGCAAAGAGCCATCGCGATCAAGACCGCCGAATTCAAGCGTGGTCTTTCGGGTCTCGCGACCATCGGTTCCACCGCCCCGTTCGTGGGTCTGTTCGGAACGGTGTTCGGCATCATCAACGCGTTCCGCGGCATGAAGAACGCGGAGTCGGCTGGTATCGCGGCAGTGGCCGGCGGTATCTCGGAAGCGTTGTTTACCACCGCGCTCGGCCTGCTCGTGGCCGTGCCCGCGGTGTGGCTGTTCAACTACTTCACCGGTAAGGTCGATGGCTTTGTGGTCGAGATGGACAACTCGGCTTCAGAATTGGTCGACTACTTCATCAAGAACCGCACGAAGCAGTTGAAGGCGTAAAAGCGCGTAAGCAGAAACGCCGGATGGGTTATCCGTTGGTGGTTTGGCGCTCCGGCGTTTACGGGCTGAAGTAAAGGAGATTTGTTATGGGCATGCAAGCTGGAGGCGGCTCGGGCGGCCTGCAATCCGAGATTAACGTGACCCCGATGGTCGACATCATGCTGGTGTTGCTGATCATCTTCATGGTGGTCACACCGTTCCTGCAGCAGGGCATCACCGTTGCTCTGCCGAAGAACATGAACAACCCTGACGTCGACCCGAACATTATCAAGGAGTCGTCGGTCGTCATCTCTATACCTGAGGACGGTGAGTTCTACCTTGGCAAAGAGAGGCTCCAACGCGAGCAGTTGGCGGACAAAGTAGATTCGATGCTCAAGAAGATTAAAAATGAGCAGGATAAGATCGTCTACATCAAGAGTGGCGTGGGCGTCAGCTATGGCGACGTTGTCAACGTCATCAATGAGGTCCGGAAACTGGGTGTCGACAAGATCGGGCTCGTAGCCGATAAGAAGAAGGGTGGAGCACCGGCGAAGGCGACGACGTCGTCCTAGATGTTTTAAGAACGAGGAGAAACTCAGATGTCGATGGGTGGTAATTCCAAAAAGGGTAGTACGACGGCTGAACCATATATCAACGTTACGCCGTTGATTGACGTTTTGCTGGTGCTGCTGATTATCTTCATGGTCGTCACGCCTCTTAAGCCGAGCCGCTTCAAGGCTGACATTCCGACGCAGCGGGATCCTAACGAAGACCTGAGTAAACTAAAGCCAAATCCACTGACTTTGGTGGTATCGATCGCGTCTGATTTATCGATTAAATTGAATCAGGACAACATAGGTTCGGTAAATGACACCACCCCTTTGGCAAATAAGTTGGCCCAGGTATTTAGGGAGCGCAAAGAGACGCGTGCTTACAAGGTAGGCATGGAAACGGCCGCTAATGTTACCGAAGATGAGCGAATCGAGAAGACGGTCTTTGTGAAAGCGCCGAGAACGATGAAATACGGCGATGTCGTAAAAGTCATCGACGCGATTAAGGGGGCAGGCGCGAATCCGGTCGGATTGCAAGTTGACGATCTTCCTCAGTAAAAATAGTGGATTGGCGCGGGGCTGAAGCCGGCCCAGAAACTCGCTCGGCCCTGCTCAGCGCCATTCTTATTAAATTGGAGTCACGCATAAATGAAACTCTCTCAGACCAGGATCGCGATTGTTTTTGTCGCGATTGCTTTTTTGGCGGTCCTTGTTGTTAGTAGCTCCGGGTGTGGAGTTATTAACCGGATCAGAGCCAAGAACCAGTTGAACGAGGCCGCGCGTTCTTACCGCGAGGGGAGATTTGCGGAAGCGGAGCAGCACTCGAGAGAAGCTGCCGAGCTGGATCCGGATAACAAGACCGCCCCGATGTTTATCGCTCGCACGATTCATGCCCAGTATCGTCCTGGCGTACAGAATCCGGAAAATGTTGCGAAAGCGCAGCAGGCAATCGAGGCGTATCAGCAGATCCTGGCGAAAAATCCCCAGGATGACGAAGCTTACAAAGCAATTGCTTACCTCTACGAGTCGATTAAGGAATACGACAAGTTGAGACAGTGGATCTCAGCCCGCGCGTCCAGCGACACCACCGAGCCGGAGAAGAGAGCCGAAGCATACATTGTGCTGGCCAGCAAGGATTGGGATTGTTCCTTCAAGATTACTGAGCTGCCCACGAACAAGACGACGACTCTCGATCCAGCCAACAACAAGGCAACCGTCTCCTACAAGAAGCCGAAGGATCAGAAGGATTTCGATCAGGCCCAGATGTGCGTGAAGCAGGGATTGGCGGAGGCTGAAAACGCGATCAAGTTTGATCCGAATAATGAGTCGGCCTGGTCCTACAAGACGAACCTGCTGCTTGAAGCGTCGAAGCTTGCCGAGATGGATGGCCAGACGGAACAGAAGGCTAATTATCAAAAGGATTATGAAGCCGCACTGAAGCGCACGACTGAACTGAGCGCCGCGAATCAGAAGCGGAAAGAGGAAGAAGCGAAGCAGTCAGCTTCCCCACCAAAGGGTTAAACTTTAAGATAAAGAGCCGCAGATTTTCGCGGATGAACGCAGGTTGATCAGCGTTCATCCGCGTAAATCTGCGGCTCTTTCTTTTTTGTTATAATTTTTCCGAGCATTAAATGATTCGGATCGAAGACATCGTCGAGAAAGTCGCTACTAACCACGCACAGGCAGATCTCGATCTCCTGCGGCGCGCCTACCTTTTTTCTGCCAAGGAGCACAAGGGCCAGAAACGCGCCTCGGGCGAGTCGTACCTCGTCCATCCGCTCGAAGTTGCCAACATTCTCGCCGACATGAAGCTCGACGAAGTGTCCGTCGCGACCGGCCTGCTGCACGACGTCGTGGAAGACACGCTCGTAGATCTCGACACGATCCGCCGTTACTTCGGCGAAGAGATAACGCACCTCGTTGATGGTCTCACCAAGATCGCACAGATCAGCAACATCTCACGCGAAGAACAGCAGGCGGAAAACGTTCGCAAGATGTTGCTGGCGATGGTTGACGACGTGCGCGTCGTGCTCGTAAAACTCGCGGACCGTCTGCACAACATGCGCACGCTCCAGTACCTGAACCCGGAGAAGCGCAAGCGAATAGCAGAAGAGACGATGGAGATTTTCGCGCCCATCGCGCATCGCCTGGGTATGGGCAAACTGCGCGGCGAGCTCGAAGATCTCGCGTTTCGACATCTCCATCCCGACGACTATCGCGAGCTGGCTGAGCAACTTGAAAAACGACGTCCCGAGAACGAAGCGTTCCTGAAGGGTGTCACTGCTCGTATCGAAGAAAAGATGAACGAGGCGGAAGTGCCGTTTGTCGTTGTCGAAGGCCGCGTGAAGCGTCTCTATTCGATCTGGAAAAAGCTTCGCGCGCAAAAGATCAGTCTCGATCAGGTTTACGATCTGGTCGCCGCCAGGATCATCACGCCGAATGAGGTGCGCCACTGCTATGCGGCCCTGGGCGTGGTCCATAATAACTGGAAGCCTGTGCCCGGCCGCATTAAAGACTGGATCGCGACGCCGCGCGACAATCTGTACCAGTCGCTGCACACTTCTGTGATCGGTTCCAATCTGCAATCGTTCGAGGTCCAGATCCGCACCGAGGAGATGCATCAGGTCGCGGAGGAAGGCGTCGCTGCACACTGGAAATACAAGGAAGGGAAGCGCGGCGCTCGCGATGACGATCAGGCCCTGCAGGCGTTGCGGTCTCTGGTCGAGTGGACGCAGGAAGTAAAAGATTCGAAGGATTTTCTCGATTCGCTCAAGCTCGATCTCTATCCCAAGGACGTGTACGCGTTCACGCCGATGGGCAAGGTCATTCAGTTGCCGCGCGGCGCCACGCCGGTCGACTTCGCTTACATGATTCACTCCGAAGTGGGTAACACCTGCACCGGAGCGCGCATCAACGGGCGCATGGTCCCGCTGCGCACTCAGATCCAGAATGGCGACGTCGTCGAGATCATCACATCCACAAATTCACATCCCTCGCGCGACTGGTTGAACTTCATCGTCACGTCGCGCGCCCGCAATCGCGTTCGTCACTGGGTAGCGGAACAACAAAGAACCGAATCGATCGAGATCGGAAGAAAGTTGTTCGAGAAGGAAGCGTCGCGTTTTCAGCTTTCGCCCAGGAAAGTGCTCAGCGATACGGATAAGGACATGAAGCGCGTCGCGATGGACTATGGATATGGTCGCGTCGACGATCTGCTGGCCGGGATCGGTTACGGCAAGCTCGTGCCGCGCAATATTATCGCCAAGTATCTTGGGCCAGAGCAGTTTGAACAGCTCGATAAGCAAAAAGAGTCGCGGCTCCGCAGCAGTGTGCGCGCGGTCAAGCGTCTGATTCGTTTAGGCGACGATTCGATCGTCGTGCGCGGCATCGATGACCTGATGGTGACGCGCGCGCGTTGTTGTAATCCGCTGCACGGTGAAGAGATCATCGGTTACGTGACGCGCGGCAAAGGCGTCGCCGTACACACGACGCGCTGCAAGAACGTTACGCAGTTGATGGTGAACCGCGAGCGGATCGTTGAAGTTGAATGGGCCGGGCGGCCCGAGAAGACTGCTTACGCAGTCAAGCTTCTGGCGATCACTGAAAACCGAACCGGCATGATCGCGGGTATCACCGGCGCGATTTCCGACATGAAGACGGGAATTCGCGACGCGCGTGCCTCGGTGGCGTCCGACGAGCGCGGCCATATCGAAGTGACAGTGGAAGTATTCGACGTGAAGCACCTCGACCGCGTCATCGGCTCGATCAAGGGCGTCCCCGGCGTCCTTGACGTCGAACGCCTTCAAGGCGCCGCGTAAACCCGTAATCAATCCGCGTGCGGCTAAAAACATTCCGCCACGGATGACACGGATTACGCCGTTTGCTAGAATTCCCGCTTTGTTTTGAGAGAACGAATCCATACAGAGAACGCCCCGGCCGCAATCGGGCCTTACTCGCAAGCGATTAAGGCTGGTGGATTTGTGTTCGCCTCAGGGCAGATCCCGACCGATCCGCAGACTGGTGAGTTCGTTGCGGGAGGAATTGCGGAACAAACCGCGCGTGTTTTGATGAATTTGCAGGCAGTGCTGGAGGCGGCGGG
>JAICQI010000755.1 GCA_025937955.1 Pyrinomonadaceae bacterium | reverse complement strand
TAGTGCCTTACACCTACCCGCCCAGCAGCGTCCACGCGAGACCGATAAGACCACCCGCGAGCACCACCCACAGCACGTCCGCTTTGAAGCGGTAGAGCGCCACGAATGAACCGATCCCCATCACTAGGGCAAACCAATTTGGCCCTTCAGCCACGCCGCGCGGCCAGATCACAGCTGCGCCAAACACGAGCGCGAGGTTCAGCACGACTCCCACCACGGCTGCGGTAACACCGGTGAGCGCGCCCGTCAGGTTTTTGTTCCCGCGCAGCACCTCGATGTAAGGTGCGCCGAGAAAGATGAAGAGGAAGCACGGCAGAAACGTCGTGTAGGTAGTCACCAACGCGCCCAGCAGTGCGCTTGTTGTCTGGTCAAGACCTTGCGGGTTGTTCCACCCGGCCATAAAACCGACGAACTGTAGGACCATAATGAGCGGTCCAGGCGTCGTCTCGGCAAGCGCGAGGCCGTCTACAGCCTGCGTATGCGTGATCCAGCCGTAAGAGCCAGCGGCAGCTTGTGTAACGTAAGCGAGCACAGCGTAGGCGCCACCGAACGTGACCAGCGCAGCCTGGGTGAAGAACCGGTACTCCTGCGCGTGAAGGCTCCCCCAGCCGCGCCACGCGACCAGTGCGGCCAACGGCAGGAGCCATAATGTGAGACCGAGTGCGAGAATTTTTACTGCGCGGGCGCGAGACGGAAGCGTGTGCGCTGGGAGCGGTGCATGGTCGTCGATCACGAGCGGAACCACTCCAGAGTCCCCTTCTGTTTTAATGTCTGCTTCTTTGGTAACGGCTTTTGCTGCGAAGGTTCGCGGCCAGAACCGAACGCCCGCAAGTCCCACCAGAGCTGCGACCACAACAATGAGTGGAAAGGGGACGCGCAAGAAGTAGATAGCGACGAAGGCTGCCGCCGCCACGACGAAGTGAGCGCGTCTTTTAAGCGCTCTGCCACCGATCTTCAACACGGCTTCGACTACGATCGCGACAACGACAGGCTTGAAACCGGCGAGGACCCCGGCGACCGCAGGCAGGTTGCCATACGCCGCGTAGACGTATGAGAGTGCGAGCAGGATGAAGATTGAAGGTATGACAAAGAAGGCGCCCGCGACGATGCCTCCCCAAGTCCGGTGCAAGAGCCAACCGATGTAAATCGCAAGCTGCTGTGCTTCGGGCCCAGGGAGCAACATGCAGTAATTGAGAGCATGCAGGAATCTCTCTTCACTGATCCATCGCCGCCGGTCAACCAATTCGCGGTGCATGATCGCGATCTGCCCTGCCGGTCCGCCAAACGATATAAAACCCAACTTAACCCAAAACCGAAACGCTTCAGCGAAAGCAACGGTTCGTCGAGGGGTCTCCGAGTCGCTTGCTCGTGCTTGAACGATCTCGTTTTCCTGATGGATGACCGTTTCTCCTACTGCCATGGTTGTCCGTTTCTTATTTGTCGATGCGAACAAACTACTTCGCCGTAACGCGCAGATCGTCGAAGTGCGTGACCGAGTCGGCTTTGGTCCAAAGACCAACTTTGCCGCCCTCGGGAAATGTGCTGTCTTCCACCTCGTACAACTTTTGGTTGTTGAGATACACTTTGAAGAGATTGCCCGCCGCGCTCACACGCAATTCGTTCCACTGCCCGGAAGGTACACTCGCTTTCTTGCCGTACGTCCGCCCCTCACCCCTGACTGGCAAGTCAGTTCGCTTGCCGCTCTGCACTTTGTAGAGGACCACGTTTCCTTCGAGCGCATTAGCGCGAACGATGTAATAGTTATTTGCGTCTTTCAAACGCCAGACGAGTCCCGCTGCCTGATCTACGCGACCGCTAATCGTTTTGAAGCGCACACTCAAATCCAAATCACGGAACGAACCTTCATCCGCGATCGCTAACGGAAAGCGGTAGCTCGTCTTGTCAGCGGAAGTTTGAGCCAGCACATTAGGTTGTGAAGGCGCCGAAGGATCAGCCGTAACTGCCCATTGGCCCTGCGCTCCGCTACCTGTCAATGCCGAATGGAATTTCGGCGGTAGCCCGCCTGCGGGATCCTTGTCGAAATTGTAAGTGAAAGCTTTGCCTGGCTCCTGAGCTGGCGCCGGCGTTTCTGCCGGGACAGTGTTGTTTTCAGAACGAGTAGCCTGTGGACTACAGGCAACGACGATAAAGATAGCCAGCGCAGATACGCAGAGAGTCAGCTTCTTCATGATTACCTCCGTGGTTAAGGCACGACTCAGAATTCCACTAGATATGGAATTAGGTGGATTCACTTTTTAGCTGTGCGATAACAATAATCTCAATTTTGCAAAGAATCCATCCCTCCACTAATGATTATGGGATTGGATTCGATACTCGCGTAGAGCGAGTCATAAACAAAAGTCGCTCGCACTAGTTAATTCGCAATGCTGGGTGTCTTACTTCATCAGCAATCGTGTACTGGCGCAAGCGGGCAGAAATCATTTAAGATGGCGACGTTTACAACATTACGCCTCTAACGTGCTGGTCCAATAATGCTTGTAAACTATTGATTCTACGCCCGCTTGGCTCAGTGGTAGAGTTCTCGTTTCACACGCGGGTTGAACGCTCTCAATTTTCCTAACAAAATCGCAAACGCTCAATAAAGACGCCGATTATTTGTGTCCCTCGGTGTCCCGTAGTGCCGTGCTGTGTCCCGAAAACCACGAAAAAAGGGGTAAAGAAAGGGGTATACGAACACTGGCCTTTGGGCCAAAGAAGGTTGAGAGAAATAGGATGAAAATGACGAACACAGATAAACAAGTCGGCAATCCCGATGACTTCGATGGTGGCACCTACGGGCTTGCAATTTCTAATGAGTGTTTCGCAATTAGCAAGAAATTAGTTCGTACAAAAACTGATGAACGTGCGCTTGCAGCGGGAGGTGCCCAATGACAGGCAAAGTCGAAATCATCAGCCGCACGTACCGCAAGATCAAGGGCAAGTATTATGCTCGTGTCCGCTACAAGATCGATGACGGTAAACCGCTCGACATTCTCCGTCAGGTTGAGAACAAGTCTGCGATCAAACCGAAGCAGGCAGAGATCGAAGTTGAACTACTGAAGAATGGACCAGCACAACTCGTTGCCGGTAAAGTTACATTCCGGCAGCTTGCTCAACATGCCAAAGACAACATCTATGTCCTTGCCGTCTACGACGATCAAGAGACGAGAATAAAGGGCTTTCGGAGCGTGGTACCAGCACACGCGGCTCTCAATAATCTGGTCGCCTTTT
>JAICQI010000531.1 GCA_025937955.1 Pyrinomonadaceae bacterium | reverse complement strand
CAAAAATTTGACCTAATCGTTTCTAACCCGCCGCACTTTTTCTCCCAAGATCATACAGAGAACTTACTTATACCCAGCCGGCTAGCTATGTACGATGCCAATTGGAGCTTCCATAAATCCTTCTACAGCCGCTGCCATGAATATTTAACAGAGCGTGGCGAGGTATGGTTCCTGGAAAATGGGGACGCAGTAAACGCTGAGGGGCTCCGGCCAATGATCGACGCCAATCCCCGATTGGAATACGTTGGAGAGATGACCGAACCGGGCGACCCTGTATTCTTCTGGATGTTCTCGAGAAAAGTGTGACGGAACCACAGTCAACTCAAGCTGCTATGGCGTGCACCCAACGACGATTTCACTGATGCGTATCTGCTACCTCGCCGACGGACGATTCATTCACGCACAACGCTGGCTTCGCTACTTTAGCGAGCGCGGTTTAGAGATGCATCTCGTGTCGTCCGCTCCTATGGAGCCGCAGCACATTGCTGCGGTCGAGGCAACAGGAGCGCGGTATCTCGGTGAGGTAGGGGGATTCCACCTCAAGCGATTTTGGCACACAGGCAGGGATCTTCTTTTCCTACGCCGTTTGTTGCGGCGTGAGCGCATCGATCTACTACATTGCCACTTTCTGGGCACCGGCGCCTGGTTTGGGGCGCTCAGCCGCTTCCACCCTTTTGTTCTAACCATCTTGGGCGGCGATATTAACGGCTCGGACTGGGAGCCGGACGACAACCTGCGAGAGCGACTTCTCTCGCCGTTTGCTCTGCGGAATGCCGACCTCATAACCTGCCATCCATATCAGTTGACGCAAGCGGTCAAACGCTTCGCCGAAACGCGCATCGAGATATTGCATTGCGGCGTAAACCTGGCTCGCTTTTCACCCGGTCCACGGCCCCAGCGGTTGCTCGAACAGTGGAAGCTGCCGCCCAATGCCAAAGTCGTGTTGAGCCCACGCCTGCTGCGTTCGCTCTATAACATTGACACCATCGCAACTGCGGCGCGCGAAGTTTGCGCCGCATTCCCTAACGTTTACTTTCTCTTTGCATTTCTTCGCGACGCGGTCGACAAAGACTATGAGAATCGTGTGCGTGCGATCGTGGAGGCTGACCCTTTCACCTCCGAACGCATGCGATTCATTGGGGAAATCCCGCACGAGGAGATGGCGGACTATTACCGCCTGGCCGACGTAGTGGTCTCAATACCTTCGCATGACGGCACCGCTTTGTCCGTCCTTGAATCGATGGCCTGTGACACGCCTGTCGTTGTAAGCCGCATACCGGATTACGATCCCTACTACATCGAGCCGGGCGAAACCGTGCTTGCCGTTAACCCAAACGACAGCACTGAGTTGGCAGCAGCTTTGGTCGAGCTTTTGCGCAATGCGGAACTTGCCACACGTTTGAGTGCTGAGGCACGTCGTAGAGTAGAGGCCTCGGCCGGTGATGAGGCGCAGGTATCGCGCCTGGAACAGCTCTATCATGAACTCTGCGGGAGATGATCAAACAAGCAAGACCCGGAAGCTGAACGTCGTTCATTTGATCGAGTCTCTTGGTCCTGGTGGCGCGGAAAGGCTTTTGTACACAAATTTGAGGTACTTCGATCCGGAACGAGTACGAAGCACAGTCATTACTGTCTACCCGCACGCCACTCATTGGCTGGACCCCATTACTGCATTGGGTGTACCAGTGGTTAGTCTGGACTGTCGCACTACGCGCGACATTCCCAAAGGAATAAGCCGGCTGCGAGCGTGGTTGAAGGCTAACCGGCCCGATCTCGTTCACAGTCACCTGTGGGCGGCGAATATTATCGGCCGGCTGGCCGGGCGCATTGCCGGCGTTCCGGTGGTGAGTTCGGTACACAACCCCGATCACGAACCGCAAGCGTGGTCGGATGGGGCGGAGGTCAGTTTAATAACGCGCTACGCGGTTAAGGCACTGGATCAATGGACCGCGAAGTTGGGCAATGACCGGATGATTGCTGTCAGCGATTACGTCAGGAAAAGCGCCGCTCGCGATCTACACTTTGCCATCGATTCGATTGACCTGGTTTACAATCCTTTCGACCTTGGTTCGATGAAGGCGCCAGTTAGCAAGGACCGAGGCGAGTTGTTGCGCGAATTGGGGTTGCCTGCTGAGGGTCAGATACTGCTGAACGTGGCGCGGGTTTCTCCACAAAAGGGATTGCTTTACGCGCTGCGTGCACTGCCTGAGATTTTGCGGCAGTATCCGCTGGTGCATTTGATTTCAGTCGGCGCCACGAGTGATGCTCGTTGGACCACACAACTAAAGCGCGAAGCGGAATCGTTGGGCGTCGCCGATCATTTTCACATGCTTGGCGCACAGTCAAACGTGGTTGACTTTCTCCGTGCGTGTGACATCTTTGTTTTTCCTTCGCTGTATGAAGGGCTGGGAATCGCGCTGATCGAGGCAATGGCGGCAGGATGCGTCTGCGTTGCCACGAACACTGGACCAATTCCCGAAGTTGTGCAAGACGGGAAGGATGGTGTACTTGTTCCTGCTGGTAATGCGGAGGCACTTGCTCGTGCGATTTGCGATCTGTTAGGCGATCCGGCCCGCAGGTCGCAATTAGGGACAGCCGCGAAGCAGACCGCGTTTAGCAAGTTTCAGCCTAAGGAACAGGCCGAGCGATTGACGCGTGTTTACGAATCAGTGTTAGCTACAAAAAGGCACAAAAGTCACAAAATGTTTTTTTGAGCCTTTTGTGCTTCTTTGTGGCTAAAACTTTTGTGGCGAGTTAAGGAGCAGAAATTGTCGAGTACAGATAACCGCTGTCTTTCTGTTGTCGTGCCGGCTTACAACGAGGCGGCCACGATTGAACGCGTCGTCGAGAAACTGCTGCAAGTGCCTGAGTTGCTGGAAATCATCATCGTTGATGATTGTTCGACGGATAAGACTGCCGAAATCACACAGCGACTGGCAAACGAACACTCGTCGATCAGAGTTACGAGGCATCAAAAGAACTCCGGCAAAACGGAAGCACTCAAAACCGGTTTCGCATTAACACGCGGGGATATCGTGATCGTGCAGGACGCCGACCTCGAATACGATCCGCGCGATATTCCGTCAGTGATCACACCGATCATCGAAGGCAATGCCGACGTCGTTTACGGTTCGCGCTTCCTGGTCCGCCGCGCCACGCGCGTGCTTTACTTCTATCACTACATTGCCAACAAATTTTTGACGTTCACTTCGAATCTCTTCACCAACCTGAACATGACTGACGTCGAGACCGGCTATAAAGCTTTTCGCGGCGAGATCATTCGCAACATGATCATCACTTCGAGTGGTTTTGGTTTTGAGATTGAAGTGACGGCGAAAGTCGCAAAGCTCAAATGCGCGATCTACGAAGTGCCGATCAGTTATTACGGTCGCACGTATGAAGAAGGAAAGAAGATTGGAGTGATGGATGGCGTGGAAGCGTTCCTGCTCGTCTTCAGATTCAATCTGTTTTGTGGACTGAGTTCGTCTTTCCGGCAACTACCGCAGCGCCATGATCGCCGGGAAAGTTTTCCTTCTGCCGAGCTCGAGCAGATCCCTAAATGAGCCACAAAAAGGCACAAAAGACACAAAAAGTACTGTATCTCATTGGGCTTCTATTGCTCGCCGTTGCGTTTAGAGCTTACGGCGTGTGGTCGCATCCGGCTGTTCCCGTGAGTGACGCGGAAGACTACCACCAATTGGCGACGAGAGTGGTCGAGGGTCGCGGATACGTTAATGCCGCGGGCATGCCAACCGCCTGGCGCCCGCCGGCTTACCCGATTTTCCTGGCAGGCGTTTACAAGATCGCGGGTGTTAACGTGTCGCGAGCGACAATGGTGCAAGTGATACTCGGCGGGTTGACGGTATTGATGCTGACCGCCGTGGGCACGATGATTCTCGGTTGGCCTCGCGCGCTGATCGCTGGGGCGATTGCAGCGGTGTATCCCGCGTTCGTTTGGTTGCCGCGGCTTTTGTTATCGGAGAACTTGTCGCTGTTTCTCATGTTAGTCTCGCTAGGCACAATCATCCTTTATCTCCGCACGTCGCGAATGGCTTGGATCATTGTGTTTGGTGTTATCTGCGCACTTAACACACTCGTCCGCGGCGGAAACCTGTTCCTTCCGATCGTAGTCGCCTGTGGGCTCTTGATCATCTGGTGGCGAAACCGTGGGGCGGCCACGGAGGGCCGCCCCTACAAAAACGAGTCTCCGTCGCGTTTTGGTAGGGTCGCACCTTTATTAGCGATGTCTGTCGCGTTTGTCGTGACGCTCCTGCCATGGACCATCAGGAACTATCGCGTCTTCCACCATGTAGTCCCGGTCGCCACGCAGGATGGACTGACTTTGTACGGCTCCTACTGGCCGCCGGTACGAAATAGCAGACTCATTTGGGGCACACTCCCGGGCGACGAAGACCCGGCCATCCGGGCAGCCGCGCAAACCGGCGACGAAGTGTCAGCGTCCACGTATTTGAACCAGCTCACGCGACAACGTCTGCGCGAAAACCCCGGTTTTTTTTTCGCCTGATTCCGTCAAAACTCGCCTCGTTGCTGGTGCCGCTTGATTGGGAAATCTTCCCGCACGCACCCGGCACCACGCGATCTCTCAACATCGGATACCTGTTGATACTCTTGCCGGCGCTGCTCGGCTTTATCGTGATGCTGCGCGAGCGGGCGCCGTACCAGTGGCTGTTATGGATCGTGCCTGGAATGGTGTTGCTACAGGCGATTTTGTTCTATGGTTCACCGCGCTT
>JAICQI010000202.1 GCA_025937955.1 Pyrinomonadaceae bacterium | reverse complement strand
TATGGTTTGTTGTTATGCATGGAATCATCGATCAGGCAGCAATAGCTCTCAAAACGCTACTAGGCAACGCCTGTGCCCGGAGAACAGATTCAGTAATTTACAAACATATGAAAAAAGCATGGGAAATCAGCTCTTCGATTCCTAAGGTTGATGGTTCAAAGTTCGCAGAAATGCAGCCGCGAGCTTTCACGCAATACCTGCGTAAGATTGCTCAGCATGATTGCAACCAACCCTGACAAAGGACTTATGTGTAGAGAAATCACCTGTGAGCGGCGGAACGCGTTTTGCGAGTTATTTAAGCACTAGTAGGCAGGAGTCTGTGGTGTTTATACATGAGATGACTGAGTTTGAATGTCGCAAGGCCTTACAGCAGGCAACTGTCGGCCGGCTGGCATGCGCACGTGACAATCAACCTTATGTCATCCCGATCTATTTCGTATTTCATCGAGATCACATCTACGCGTTCAGCACACTTGGGCAAAAGGTCGAGTGGATGCGCACAAACCCGCGGGTCTGCCTCGAGGTCGATGAGCGAACTGCGCACGATCGATGGCAGAGCATCGTTGTTTTTGGACAATATGAGGAGCTGCCAGATCTCCCGCAATATGAAGCTGCCAGAGTCAAGGCTTTGGAACTGTTGCAGCAGCATATTATGTGGTGGGAGCCTGCGCATGTGGGCGCAGTGCATCGCGATTTGCCGCACTCTGACACGCCGATTTTCTACCGCATCAAGATCGATAGAATAACCGGCCATCGAGCCACGCCCGACCAGGACCTACCTGAATCAGAAGCGGTAGATGTCGAGGAAAAGAAAGCAAGGGATGGCTGGTGGGCAGAAATCCTGCGACACATAGGCATGAATTAGACATTCGGAAGGCTTGCGGCCCCGGAAACCAAAGCTAACGCTTCGTTCCAAAACACGCTACATTACCCTAATAACTTCTGCGGTTGTCGAGGGCCAAACTCACCGTTTCACCTTCCGAAGCGATCGGTTTATTTCCAAGGATGATACGGATCTCATGCAGTGCTCCATCATCCTTGAGGGCTATTTCGTTTTGAGAGAGTAGTACTCCGTCCAGTTCAACACTAAGAATGCCCCCACTCACGCCATGAGGGTTTTCAACTTTGACGTGATACTGCGCTGTCCCTCTTCGATAAGTGACTTCATATCCCGGCCAGCCCCGAGGGATGCTGGGTTCAACCGTCAGTAGATCACCACGCAACCTAAAGCCAAGCATTGTCTCTAGTCCGGCGCGATACATCCATGCGGCTGCCCCGGTGTACCACGTCCAACCTCCACGTCCCATGTGGTGCGCCGCTGCGTATATGTCGGCGGCGACAACGTAAGGCTCGACCTTGTATCGGTGCAGGCCGGCGCGGGTGGAGGTCTGATTGATCGGGTTCAACAATGCGAACAAGTCTCTTGCGCGATCACCCTCACCAAGCATCGCATAGGCGATAAGAGTCCAAATCGCAGCATGGGTGTACTGCCCCCCATTTTCGCGCACACCCGGTAGATACCCTTTTATGTAGCCCGGCTCAACCTCGCTCTTGTCGAACGGAGGAGCGAGGAGAAGCGCTAATCCTTCCTCAGGAAGAATAAGATGCTGGTCAACAGCAACCATTGCGAGCTTTGCCCGTTGCAAGTCGGCGCTCCGGGAAATTACTCCCCACGACTGCGCGATCGAGTCGATGCGGCACTCATCGTTGCGAGCCGACCCTAATGCAGTACCATCGTCAAAAAACGCGCGGACGTACCAGTCTCCGTCCCACGCATTTTGTTCCAGGGCAGTTTTCAATCTACTCAGATGTTCGCGATAGGTCCCAGCTAGTTTAGTCTCACCGCGCGCGTCACAAACTTCCAGGAATTCGCCGAGTGTGTTACAGAGAAACCAGCCGAGCCAGACACTCTCGCCCTTTCCTCGCCACCCAACGCGATTCATGCCATCGTTCCAGTCACCAGTACCCATCAGTGGGAGGCAGTGAATACCGACCGAGAGGCTGCGGTTGAGAGCGCGTGCACAATGCTCAAATAATGTGACGGAGTCAGATGTAATCGCAGGCTGACTTTGAGATTCCATTTCGTCTGTTGCGAGCTGCGGCGCTTCAATAAATGGCACTTTCTCGTCGAGCACCGTGTGGTCACCCGTCACACCAATGTAGAAATTCGTGACGTAAGGAAGCCAGAGCAGGTCGTCAGAAGAGCGCGTACGGAGACCACGTCCTGAAGGTGGATGCCACCAGTGTTGGACGTCGCCTTCCGGGAACTGGCGACCTGCCGCGCGAAGGAGATGCTCGCGTACGATCTCTGGCTTAGCGTACACCAGAGCCATCACATCCTGTAATTGGTCGCGAAAGCCATACGCCCCACTGGATTGATAAAACGCCGAACGCGCCCATATGCGACATGATAAAGCCTGATAAAGCAACCAACGGTTCATCATTACGTCCATCGCAGCGTCAGGAGTGCGCACTTCGATCGTCCCCAACAATTCAGTCCACTGACTTTTAACTCTCTCAAATGCTTCTCTGACAGCGGAGACCTGACGATACCGAGTAATAACGAGACGAGCCTCGGCGACGCTTTCGGTTTGACCAAGCAATATTATGATTTCTCGTTGTTCGCCGGGGCCGAGATCGAAAACGGTCTGCATTGCAATGCACGGGTCGAGTCCCGCGCCAATTGCACCCGAGAGTCTAGTCCGACGGAGGGCGGCAGGGCGTGCCGTCGAGCCGTTTCGTCCAAGGAACTCTTTGCGGTCACAGGTGAAGGTGCGATCAAATTCACTCATCTCAACAAACGCAACACGGTGAGCGAATTCATTGTTGTAAGGATTACGAGCCAGGATAGCGCCCGTCGTTTGGTCCACCTCAGTAATGACGAAGGGCGCCGAAAGGCTTCGCTCCTTACCCAACACCAGTTCGGTATAACTGGTAATGGATAAGCGACGTTTTTGATCGGTTTTGTTGTGCAAACGCAGGCGAGCGATCTTGACGGGGGCGTCAATCGGAACGAACATTAGTAGTTCTTGCACTATTCCATGACTCGTGTGCTCGAACGCGGTGTAGCCCTGCCCGTGTCTGACAACGTAGGGATTGGTTTCGCGAATTGGCAGAGCTGTCGGCGTCCAAATAGCGCCAGTATCTTCGTCGCGCAGATAGATTATTTCACCTGAGGTATCCGACACTGCGTCGTTGGACCACGGGCTCAAACGGTTTTCGTGACTGTTAACCGACCAGGTACAACTTCCACCTGTTTCGGAGACTTGAAATCCGAAGTTTATTGCATTCGCGATGACATTGAGCCACGGCGCCGGTGTCCACTGTCCCTCACCGAGTATCGTCACGTAGTCGCGCCCGTTTTTACTAAAACCACCCACCCCATTAAAGAAGCTCAGAGCGTCCACAGGTACAGGTGATTCCGGCTCAGCATAAGAAGGCTGACTCGGGATAAATGGTGGAGGAAGCTCGCGCTCGGGTCCCTGCCGTGATAAATGCTCTTCCAATGAGCCGCGCTCCGCCACAATGCAAAGTCGCGCTATTGTGTGCAGGAGAATTCGGTCAGCTTCCGGCATGATGTCAGTGCGTCGAAGAAACACACCACCCGGTTTATCAATCAGAGGCTGCTCACCGCTTTTCCGCACAAGGTCAAGCAACAAATCCTGCAGAGATTGGAAATAACTCGCGCGATGATCGTTCAGAATAACCAGATCTACTGAAAGTCCTTTCGACCGTAAATACCGATGTCCACGTAATACTTGTTTTACTACACTGAGATCACGCTCATCACTAATACGAACCAAAATGATGGGCAGGTCTCCGCTGATACCGTACGGCCACAGACCTGCTTGCGCCTTACTGTTGAGAGCTAGTACGTGCGGGCGCGGCCGTAGGCTCTGATCCAAATAGAACACCGACGCTGCGAGTCGCTGGAAAAGCTGGGCCTCTTCTAAATCGACATCAAGATGACGCATCTCAACTCGAGAGCGCATCCACGCCAGTCTTGCTTCGTGGTCGAAAGTTCCCACATCGTGATACTTGTCAGCCAGGTTTAGCGCTTCCTCGCGCGAACGCGCCAGCGCGGTCGCGAAATACACGCGTGCAGTTTCATTCGGCCTGATCCGCACGCGTTGGCGTATGCTGAAAATAGGATCGAGTACAGCGCCTACGGAGTTGGAGAGTGGTCGGCTCTCATTTATCGCCGAAGGATCTGCCACGCTATGGCCGCGTCCCACGAAACGGCTACGATCTGTCTCATACTGAATGACTCCAACCACCTTCCCTTCCGTAACTACTGTATGCACTGCCCAAATAGATTCTTCTTCCGCGGAGCGCGGTCGCCGGCGTGCCAGCAGGGCGTTGTCTTGGGCGATGAACTCGGTTTCGACAAACAGGTTGCTGAAGGCCCGGTGAGCAGCGTCGGCATCAAGGGGAACGAGTAACACTTCCGCGTAACTTGTCACTTCAATCTCGCGCAGGCGCGATGACTGGTTTGTAATTGAAATTCCACGAAGCTCCGCATTATCTTCCGGCGAAATGAAGACTTCTGTGTGGGTTAGTAGACCAACATCCGATCTCTGAATATCGACTCTATGTTCAGAGAACGAGACATCGTAAAACTGCGGCTCCCTTAGAGTTGGCTGATAACCTGCCGACCAAACCGCACCACTGCCCACGTCGCGCAGATAGAAAAAGCTGCCCCAGTTGTCACGGGTCGCATCTTCTCGCCAACGAGTCACCGCCAAAGGTCCACACCGCGAATACCCGGCTCCCGCCGTCGTCACCATTACAGAATATGTGCCGTTTGAGAGTAACTGAATCCGCGGAGATGGCTGATCCGCCGTACTGTACCGGCGGATGGTAACCGGACTCGATGCTGTTCCGCTCGTTTCACTTGACATAGCCTCTTCCGCTCGTGGATGGACCAGGGGCACACCACGGGGAACTCGCTCCTGCAGCAACAATTCATTCGCCTGGACCAACGCATCAGAGTGAAAACGATTCTGCATGACATAAGCGTGAATCAAATTGTCGAGCGCCACCAGATTCATTCCCTGGTGATGCGTCATAAACGCACGGATTAGGACCACCTTCTGATTCGGCGGCAAACGATCGGGCGTGTAATCCAGCGCTTCGCAAAAGCCAAAACGTGCAAGTGCGCCTTCCCGCTCCAGACGCACAAGGTTCTGGATTCCCTTCTGAGGCTCGAGCATAGCCGCCAAAAGCGTGGCGTAAGGTGCAATTACGAGGTTCTGGCTCAGTCCACGCTTAAAGCCCAGGCCGGGGACGCCGAAAGGTGCGTATTGATAGGTAAGATCAAGATCCCGCGCATTGTACCCGGACTCTGAAACTCCCCACGGCACCGCGTGCTCGTGCCCATATGCGATCTGCCGCGCAATCACAACTCGATAGGTTTCGCTGAGCAGTGTCTTTTCGTAATTACGCATGATCAAAAGCGGCATGAGGTACTCAAACATCGTTGCGGACCAGGAAATCAGCGCCTGCCCTCCGTTAACCGAAGTGAGTTGGCGCCCAAGGCGGAACCAGTGTTCTTGAGGTACATCACCCGTGGCAATCGCTATAAAGCTCGCCAACCGTGCTTCTGAAGCGAGTAGATCGTAAAACGACTCGTCACGACGGCTCTCACTTACGTTGTAACCAATTGTAAGAACTTTGAGTTTGTCATCGAAAAGGAATCCGAAATCAACTTCATCAACAAGACGCTCACACAAGCGAGCAAGACTGCTTGAGCGCGCGCGCAGACTATTGTTCGCCTCGACCCCTCGTTCAAGCGCGTTCGTCAGCGAGTCAAAACTCTCGAGCAATTCTCTCTGATCGAATTCTGACGAAAGTGATTTCTCGAATGCGGGGCGCAGAGCCGCGAGCTGCACCAACATTTGATCGCAGAGCTCGGGAATTCTCGCCGGGACAGAAACGAGATTTAACTCATTACTGATCCGCTCCAGCTGGGTTGAAACATCATCCGGAGACCGCCCGGCGACCGCTGCGACAACTGGCGCCAAAACGTCCGACCAGGGTGCGAGAAAATGCAGGTCACGGGTGAGGACCTCAAGCTGGTGAATGAAGTCGCCGATCCAGAAACGCAACTCCACAAAACTCTCGGCGCCATGTTCATGGGCGAGAGCCTTAAGGATGTCTTGAATTGTCGCTGCACGTCCTGCGAGCTTGACGAGAGAACTCGACCAGTCAGTTAAAGTCTGTGGGGCCTCCTGAGTGATGAGATGAACACACGCATCTATTTCCCGGCGAAGCTGCTTGACTGTGACTACATCAGTGCGTTGCCTGCTGGTGGCGAGCAGATCCAGTTCCTCGGAAACAAGACCGATAGTGTCGGCTAGGCCAGCCGTAACTCGCGCGTCAAAGAGTGGTCTTTCCCGCAACTCATGACAAGCTTGTTTGATTACTATCAGGTGTCCCGCCAAATTACCGCTATCGACCGTCGACACATATTGTGGCATCAATGGCTCGAGTGTGAGGGTGTCGTACCAGTTAAAGAAATGTCCGCGAAATCTGGGCAGCTTTTCTAAAGTTGTAAAAGTAAGTTCGAGTCGTTCAATAAGTTCGAGCGAACCGGTATAACCAAAATCATGCGCGGCAATCGTCGAAAGCAGAAACAGCCCGATGTTCGTAGGCGACGTGCGATGCGCGACGACTGGATGTGGGTCTTCCTGATAATTATCCGGCGGTAGCCAGTGATCCTCTTCTCCGACAAACGTTTCAAAGAATCGCCAGGTGCGGCGCGCGATAAGCCGAGCGATCCTGGTATCTACGATCCCTAGACGTTTTGGCTCAATGGAAAGGGATTCACTTAGGCGGTACGCGATCAATGGAGAAAGAACCCACGCAACCAGGAACGGCGCCGCGACAACGATCGCTTCACTGTTCAGCAGCGCAATCACCGACGCCATGAAGGCCGCTATAGCGAACACAGGCCACATGAGGCGAACAAAGGTCTTCCGATCAGCGGCGGTTACACTCTGTTGAGTTGTCGCCCACTCCAGCAGATGCCTTTTCGAAATCAGTTTGCGATAGAAAGTTCGGGCGATGGCATCAGTCATCAAGTAAGCCTGGTGAGCGGTAAAAGTGATGTTTAGCAGAACCTGCAGAGTGTTG
Source organism: Pyrinomonadaceae bacterium (assembly GCA_025937955.1). Classification (GTDB taxonomy): domain Bacteria; phylum Acidobacteriota; class Blastocatellia; order Pyrinomonadales; family Pyrinomonadaceae; genus PSRF01. Next base: position 1,646 of record JAICQI010000202.1, on the reverse strand, counting down.
TTCCGCACGTCTCCCCAAATGCTCCAGAAGTAGCTAGTCCAGGGGATACCACGCGGATGAATCAACAATCCTCTCGTAACATGCGCGTAGACAGGAAATGCGAAAGTAAGCAATATGAAGAGTGTTAGGAACAGCGGAGACCCTGGTAATGCTGTCCACGCTGCTATTAACCAGAGCATGACCGCTGGCGCAACCAGGCTTCGCCGCAAGTTATCCAATATCTTCCAGCGTGAGATCAGAGGAATAGAATTGAGCAGCGTTCGTCCATCTTCGGAAATTGCGTGGCCCATGATCCACGGCGCGACCTGCCAATCTCCACGTGTCCAGCGATGTTGCCTTCGTGCAAAGGTGTCATAAGCTCCGGGATAGTCATCGAAGAATTCAATGTCCGTCACTAGCGCTGCGCGAGCGTAAAGTCCTTCAAACAGATCATGGCTTAAAAGAGAGTTCTCGGGGACGCGTGCATTAAGTGCAGCTTCGAATGCGTCCACGTCGTAGATCCCCTTCCCGGTATAACTTCCTTCACCGAACAAGTCCTGATACACATCTGAAACTGCGGTTGTGTACGGATCGACACCGGTATTTCCAGAGAACATGCGGGCGAAGAGTGACCGAGACGCACTCACCAGCGAGATACTGATTCGCGGTTGAAGAATCCCATAGCCACGAGTGACGCGGCCAACTTCCGGGTCGAAGTATGGCCGGTTAAGGGGATGCGAAATCGTACCTATCAAACGTCGGGCTGTACCGTGCGGAAGTTGGGTGTCAAAGTCGAGCGTGATGACGTAGCGTATCTGAGATAGCAGCAGTGGATCGGCAGTATTGACGACAAAGCTCGTATCGCGCGCGCCGCGCAAAAGACGATTAAACTCCCGGAGTTTGCCTCGTTTTCTCTCCCATCCGATCCAGCACCCCTCACCCTGATTCCACTGGCGGCAACGATGAAGGAGATAAAAGCGCGCCGGTTGACCATCTCCGGGATATCGGGCATTTAGGTCCCCTATTCCGGCGCGCGTTGCCGCCAGCAAGAGTTCATCTTCCGGCATTTTTTCTTTTGGCGCATCAACGAAATCCGTCAGCAGCGCATAGAAGACATGCTCGTCCTGGTTAGCTAGATAATGAACTTCCAATCTCCCAAGCAGTTCGCTAACGCAATCCAGATCAGTCAGCATGGTGGGCACCACGACGATCGTACGATTGTGTTCTGCAATGCCTGAGGTGGTATCCAGCTTCGGCAGTGGTCGCGGTTTCACGCATAGGGTGACAGCCCAGTTGATCAAGCCTGTCGCCAGTTCACTGGCCGGAATGACTGACAGAAACGCAACAACGGCCATCATCAAGACAGTCGCACCCGCCACGGCAACATAAACGACGAGCAGGGCCACGATTAAGAAGCTCAAAACAGCGATTGTTCCCAGGTAAGTAATGGTGGGGTGACTTCGAATGAGACGAACAACCTGCTCACGAATGTGTGGGTGGAACGCGACTAACCGTTCGAGTTGTGGAAGACCGTCGTCGATCAGGTAGTAACCAACGTGCGTCGTGGCGTCTTTCCTGGTGCTTGATTGATCCAGGCGCTGGGCCAGATCCAAAACGTGCCGGCCAATCTCTAGTTCGCCCACTCCAGTCCGTCTGCTAAGGCGCTC
>JAICQI010000653.1 GCA_025937955.1 Pyrinomonadaceae bacterium | reverse complement strand
GTTTGAGCCAGCCGAGTACCAACGCAATCGAGCGCAGGTTTTCTTTGCCAGGCGTCTCCAACGCGTCTAGCAAATTCTGAATTCCGGTGGGTGAGATTTGGTGGCTGGCTAGATCCGCGATATAAGCGCCCTCGCCATACTGTTGCTCAAATCGATCGCTGAGAGCAGCGAGCGCGTCCGCGATCAGATCCGTAGGGGCAGTCGGAGTATTCAACAACGCCGTCAGGGGAGCTACCGCACTTTCATCACCGAGTTGGCCCAGCAGGTTGATCACCGGCTCACGCAGGAGATCGTCTTCCAAAAGCGGCACCATTCGCGGCGCGATGCGCGCATCTCCGATTTTTGCGAGCGCGTCCAGGGCAACAAACGCAAGGAAGAAGTCTCTCGATTCAGCTATCTCAATCAGTGCATCTACGGCTTCAACTGCCTCCAGCTTGCCCAGCGCCTCAATCGCGTGATACCGCACGTTGGTATCTTCATCCTGCAATGCTTTTATCAATGCTCCCGCAGCACGACTGTCGCGTTGCTCACCTAAAGCTAACGCTGCTTGCATTCGCAGATTCGGATCAGGAGTCTGCAGCAATTCCATTAATGTTTCGCGAGTGTCGACGTCAGTCACCGCCAATACTTGCAGCGCGCTGTTCAACAGCGAAGGATTGTGATGATTCTCGACGACAGAGCTTAAGAGTGCGGCGATCGCATCAGGTGCAGCACGCTGCGATACTTCCCTGACTGCCGTGCGCCGAACTCGCCAGTCTTTATCACTCAGCGCCTCCAGCATAGGCGTCGATAGTTCGCGCTCACGTTCGAGTCGATCGGTAACGTCCTCGACAGTAACGATGAGTCCGGCAATCGAATGGTCGTCACGCAAGGGCGCAATCGTGACGTGTTGCTGCATCTTGTCGAAGTGTTTGGCGGGAGCGATTGGAGCGCACGGAATCAGGTAATGATGAAAGGCAGACGCCAGCACTTCGACTACGCCGTCGCTAAGCGACCGTTGGAAACTTTTCAGCAAGCCGCGCTCTTCGAGATCGGGCAGCAACGTAGTCAAAGCCTGGCCCGAAGCAGACTCCTCGCTGATTGCGGTGAGCCGCGCGAGGGTCGCATCCCAGACTTGAATAATTAGGCCGGCGTCCGTTGTAAAAACGCCGACTGATTTGGTGATCTGCGTCATCCGCGTTCATCTGCGGCTAATTTCTTCGTACGCCTGCGTTTAGTCGTACCAGTCTGGTTGCCGTTAGCAGCGAAGTTGCCACTCACCATGCTGTCCATGATCTCACCGAGCTCACGCGCCTGATTGGCCAGCCCCGAAGTGCTGGTCAATGTGGCTTTCACACCATCTGCGTTGCGTGTAGTGATGTGGCGCAGCTCGCTGACGCCATCACGAATTCTGTCCGCCGCCTCGAGGTGGTTACGGTTGCTGTTGGTAATCCGCAGCGCTTCTTTAGAAACATTTGCGACGCCGATACTCATTTCGTGCGCGGTACGCGCCTGTTCGCGCATGGCCTTGGTAACCTGATCGGCTTGCAAACGCATACTCTGCGTCGCTGTAGTAATTTCCGCCGACGCCTTTGCCTGCTCACTTACCGCTTTGTTGATCTCACCGATCTGTCGCGCGAGTTGCACCGCTTCCTTGGAAACCTGATCGCCGGCGACAGCCTGTTCACTCAGCGCACGCGAAGTAGAGACCGCTCCCCGGCGCATCGATTCCACCGCTTGCGTGATCTGTTTGGCAGCCGCGGCTTGCTCATTCGAAGCCTTACGCACTTGTTTCGCCGCACCACTGGTGCTCTGCGCCGCTTTGATGATTTCTCTGGCGGCGTGGCCTTGCTCGTTTACTGCCTTGCTTACTTCCTTTGCCGTCCTGCGCATCTGCGCCGACGCCTTGACAATTTGCTGCGTGGCTTGTGCTTGCTCTATCACTGCGTTGGAAACCTGTTTCGTTTGCGTAGCAGTAGTGTCTATTGCGGCAACTACTTGTTGACCGGCTGTCAGTTGTTCCTCGGTGGCATCAGCAATTTGTCCCATGAGCTGGGCCGTTTGATTGACCCCGTCCATTATCTTTCTGAGACCTGCCGCGCCTTCTTCCGCCAGTTGTCCGCTTTCATCGGCGATGCGCATTCCCTCACTGGCAGTGCTTACGGCTTCTCTAACGACTTCCTGGAGCGACCGGATGATCGCCGCAATATCGGAAGTTGCCTGAGCAGATCGATCGGCGAGGTTTCTAATCTCTTCCGCCACTACCGCAAACCCTCGCCCGGCATCGCCGGCGCGAGCGGCCTCGATCGAAGCGTTCAGCGAAAGCATGTTGGTGCGTTCCGCAATGACGTTGATGGTGTTGACGATGCCGCCAATCTCGTCAGAACGTTTTCCCATCTCGCGGATCACGCCGGCTGATTGCTCCATCGCCGAGCGCACGCGCAGTAGTCCCTGCATCGATTTCTGCGCGGCGGCTCCGCCTTCCTCCGCTTGTCTGGTTAGCTGTGTGGTGGCTTCCTCGGCACGCTTTGTCAACGTGACGACCGAATGTAACGAACGGTCCATTTGATTAGCGCTGCCGGCGGCGCCGCTCGCTGCTTCGGTAATGCGTTCCGCATTCTGCGCCACGCCCTGGACTGATCGCGCCATCTGCTCGATCGACGTTGACACTTCTTCGACTGACGACGCGAGGCTCTCCGTCATCGCCGCGACTTCTTCGATCGACGCCGCCATTTCGTTGATCGAGGAGGACGTCTGTTCCGCTGCGACCGTGAGATCATCGGCGTTACCCGAAAGACTCGTGATCGAGGCTGCCACCTCTTCTACGCTCGCCGCAGTTTCGTTTACCGATGCCGTGAGTGCGTCAGTGTCTGCGCTCACGGCTTTGACGGAAGCGGCGATCTCCGTCATTGCGCCGGTAACCTCTTCAGCGGAAGTGGCCATGCTTTGGGTCATGCCGCTGACGCCCTCAATCGAACGCGAGCTTTCTTCGACGGCAGCCGAGATCTGAGTAATCGCGGCAGCAAGAATCTCCGTATTCTTGCCGACCTGTTCGATCGACGCGGCGCTTTCGTTCACCGATGACGCGAGTTGTTCGGTTGAGGTAGCAATCGATTCGAGTTGCGTCGTGGTCTCGCCCATGGATGCAGTCATCTCATTGGCGGTAGCGGCTGTTCTTTCCAGTACGCGTAGCTGTACTTCCGCTCCTTCAGCCACCTCGGTGGCCGTTACCGTGATTTGACTGGCCGATTCGGCAACCTGCACCGCTTGTTGGCGCACCAATCCAATGCCTCTTTCAAGATTGTTGCCAGAGCTCTCTAGTACCTGGGCCATAACCTTATCTCCCATCCGTCATCATCTGTGAAATCTGCGGCTCGACTTCGTATTCCAAATCAAGCACCGCATCCAAATTCAAAATCAGAATCATGCGCTCACCAATCGTGGCGACGCCTTCGAGGTAGTGACCACTCAATCCGGTGAGTGCCTCAGGCGGCGGCTCGATCGACTCCGCCGCAATCTTCAGAAACTCGCGGGCCGTATCGACAACGAGCCCGACGGTTCTGCTACCTTTATTGATAACAACCAATCGAGAACGCAGATCGCGATCAATTCTGTCGAACCCGAAACGTGTGCGCAGGTTCAATGCCGGAATCACCTGGCCACGAACCAGGACCACACCTTCAACCGCAGGATGTGCATTTGGAACTGAGGCAACATCGTCGATCATCTCGATCTGTTGCACAAAGCGACTGCGGACGCCGTACGTCGTGCCTGCTAACTCAAAAAGTATGAATGGTTCCATTCGTTTCCCTGAAATTGGGCGCCTCCTTGGAGTGCGGTGCCCTGGCACCGCTTTGGTATTGCTTTTCGAGACGTTTGCCAAAGCG
>JAICQI010000348.1 GCA_025937955.1 Pyrinomonadaceae bacterium | reverse complement strand
TAGGCTTTCCCCTCCAGCCGCCTGCGCGGATATCCCAGGTACAGCACGTCTGAGAGGAGATTCTCGTTGTTCGTTCCGACGTCGAGGGTCACAGGAAGACACCACTCGGGATCGATACCGGCACACGCGCTGTAGAGGGCGAGTTTGCCGACCGGTATCCCCATGCCGTTGGCACCGAGATCCCCCAAGCCGAGGACCCGCTGCCCGTCGGTGACGACGATGACGCGGATGTTCTTCTGCGGCCAGTTGGCGAGAAGACGATCGATCTGCCCGCGATCGTCCGGCGTGATGAAGAGGCCCTTCGGCTCGCGCGCGATGTGCGAAAACTCCTTGCACGCCTCTCCGACCGTGGGTGTATAGATGAGCGGCAGCAGCGTGTCGATGTGTTCGATCACCGTCCGGTAGAATAGCCGCTCGTTTCGCTCCTGCAACGCCGACAGCTGCATGTACCGGTCGATGTCGCGCGGCAGCCGTTCGAGGTTCACCATTACTCGGTGTACCATCTGCGGCGTCGTCGACACGCGGTGGGGCAGCAGCCCGCGCAAGCCCAGCCGCGCTCGCTCACTCCGCGGAAAGGCGATGGATCGGTTCAGCGTCTTGTCGCGCAGAACTTCAAAGCCTCGTTTCATGATCTGATTTTGCTCGCTATCGCCGATACCTTCACTACCTCCTCCTGCCACCGCCACCGCCACGACCACCGCCACCACCGCCACGACCACCGCCACCGCCGCCACTGAAACCTCCACGGCTGGCTCCGCCATGGCTCCCACGCGAACCGGCAACGCTTGAAGCACCTCTACTGCTGCTTGCGCGCGCGCCGCTGCCGCTGTATCCGGAATCTCCAAAAGCGCCCCGATTCCCAGAACTGCTTCCCACGCTGCGATTGCCAACCCGATCTCCCCCGCTTCTACTACCGCGATTTCCCGGGCTGCTGGATGGATCATTCGCACGAGCTCCACCGCGGCTTGAAGCACGCTCTCCAGCCGCGCTTCTGCCGCGATTGGCGGCTGCACTTCGGCTCCTTTCACCGCCGGGATTACCTACGCCGTCGCGACCGCCAACTCTGCTACGGTCGCTTGCTGTTCCCCGGTCGACGCTGCCGAGATTTCCGCCCTGACGGTCGAGTTGTTTACCAGCGGCCCTTTGACGATTTGCCAGTGAATCACCTCGTGCTGTTCCACCGAATCTGTCTGCGGTCCCTCTGTTCGGATAAGGGGCCCCGCCGCGATGCCGGGGGTTGTGTTGCCACTTGTTTCCACCACTGATGTTGTTGACGCGGTTACCACCGCTGATGTTGGTGTTCCGGTTGAAGTTGTTATTAACGTTGATGTCGATATCGTTATCTCCCCAGCCGCAACCCCAACCCCAACCGCCACCCCACGCAGCTCCTAACACCACACCCACTCCAAATGAAATCGCGCTTGCTGCAACGACGGTCCCGGTCGAGTAAGCTGGATAGTAGATCGGAGGGTACGGATAGACGGGTGGACCATATACGTAAACTGGATCGTAGCTCGGTATGTACACCACCTCCGGGCTTGCCTGTTCTACGACTATGACAGTCTTGTTCTCCACGACCTTGGTCTCAACTCTCAGCTGCTCGTTAGATCTCAGCGCCCCTCTATCCTGTGCTTTTTGCCGCATACGTTGTATTGCGTCCATAACATCACCCTGTTGCGCTAAGAAAGCATTACCGAGGTCGGTGGTCCATTGAATGTCATCAGCTAATCGTTTCACGACTTCCGGCAGGGGCGCCATGGCCTGGATGCTTGGATCCCATGGTTGTTTAGAGATCTCATTCACCAGTGCCTTGTCTTTGAGATTCTTGTTCTTCTCAAGCCACTGCTGCAGCTGAACGATTTCGAGGGGATAAGTCGAGGCTACCAGCACCTGGCTTAAGAGCGGATCGGGGTACAAAGCAATGGGCGCCACCAGCGAGTCAAGCTGATCGGCGGGAATTTTTGGAGGTTGTTGATCGGCGGAGGCATTTGCTGATTGCTGATTAGCGGGAGTTTGTTGTGGGGAAGCAGCTGGCTGTTGGGACTGCGGCGTTGGCGTAGAGCGGCACGACGTGTCGCTTAGCACAAGCAGCAGACATAAAACCACCACCAGAGTTCGTATGTGACGCTGCTGAGATGTTGAACGAACTAATCCTGCTTCCATAGCTATCGCGATGTTAGTGCGCCGCAAGTTAACCTATTTTGTCAGTAGCGCTGGGGCACGACGTTTCCGCCTTTCAAAGAAGCGTGATCATCGCAGGCGTCACCGGTGTTGCGGCTGGGCAGCTTCACTTTCTTTTTTGACACCGGCTTGTACGGCAGCAGACTCAGGAAATGCGAAATGCAGTTAAGTCGCGCGCGCTTTTGTCGTCTGAAAGACCTTCCCTTTGCGGCACTTTAGTTCAAGCTGGAGTGGTCCTCTACTGGCATTTTTGACAGCGAGCGGCGGTCGAAGCGGTTCCTTGGAGTGCGGTGCCTTGGCACCGCTTTGGCTCCAAGAAGGTTGCGCGTCTGCCTTAATCCTGCGCCAAACAAGAACGGCCACCTTGCAGGTAGCCGTAAATAGTTGATTTTATTGGTCGCGGGGAATGTCAGTCGATGGATTGTTCGTCACTCGGAAGGTGCGGTCTTAAAACGTTTCAACGAACGTGCGGCTCATTACGAGATGCTTTGCCTCAAAAGTCCAAAATCATACCTGGATCGGGTCAGTACAGGGAGCGGTAGCGACCTGGTCAAACCATTCCTGTCCACAAATTGGCCACAAATTTTTGCTGTCACTGGTCTAAACCGACTTGCTGTTGACTACGAAGCTGGTTCTCAACTTATGATATCCATGCGGTGAATCGGCTCCCAGTCGAATACGATTTGTTCGTCTCAGAAATATATCTGCGCGTGGCGTCAGAAAATGAGATGGTACGTTCGGTCTGAATTCTGAACTCATCTGTGCCCCCCTTCGAATTACCGCAACAGCCGTAGGGCGAGATCAGGAATTGCAGATAGCGGATCCTCTTTTTTCATGTTTAAGTACATTGCCAGCAATTGCGGTCGCGCATTTGTGTGAGCGAGTTTCGGCAGTGTTTCCAGATTTCGTCGATCAAGGTTTGTACTCATTCGCCACAACCGCATGGCGTCCTCGGTCGCGTTCTGCTGCGCAGCAACCACCGCAACCTCAGCCAACGCATTCGGCAAAGTGCGCCAGAGCGAATCCTGTTGGGCCAACAATAATTTCTCGGCCGCTCGCCATTGTTTTGTCCGACAGTAGGCGGTGAATAGATGATTTATTGCACGTCTTTTTTCACCTTCCACGGAAGCATACTCGATGTAACCCCGCCAAATCGGAATGGCCCGTTGCCATTCGGCACTGTCTGTCATCGCCAGAGCGAGGCTAAAGGCGCGGGTTGAACCAGGATGGCGAACGAGTAGCTGGAGGCTGGACCAGGTTTTCTCTTTCAGATCAGATGGAACTTCGTTTCCATTCACCAAACCTTGGATCAAAGACTTTTCGTCCACATCCCATTCGCGACGTGCGCCGAGCAACTGCGCCAAAAACGAAGGTCGTTTAGCAAGCAGAGAATTTCGCAGCGTGTTGAGCTGTAGGTTGCCGTGGGTAATGAGTCCCGCTATCTGAAATGCATAGTCTGTGTCAGGCGGCGCGCTGTTCAATTCGCTTGTAAGAATTCTATCAAGCTCGGCTTGGTCTTCCTTGTCGTTATGCTCTTCGGCAAGAAAGAAGGCGAATAACCTTACAACACGATAACGTTCATTCAACGCCATGCTGTCGTCAGATTTCGCCGCCAGTGCGACCAACGCCTGCCGATACGACTCGCGCTCGAGTCCGTACTGCTCGCGGCCCTCGTAGTATCGTGCGCGCTCCAGCCAGTATTCCGAAGTGGAACGTCGCGCGGTTTCATCACCAAGAATCTTCGTTTCTACCACTCGCTGTCCCGATCCACTTTGCACCGCGCCCGCTAACTGATGGACGTCTTCCAGCAATACGTCGTCGCCTTTCATAGACACGAGCTCTTCCACCAAAGGTTGTGCTGCGAGCGATTGATTCATCCACTGATACGTTTCAGCCAGACTTCGTTTGGTCCAATAGCGGAGCTGTTTCTCCAGGTTGACCCTGATCGCTGGACCAACCGACAGGTATCGATTGATTCGATCGTTGACGAGTTTCGCGTCCGCATCGGTGAAAGGAAGGTCGAGTGATTTCTGCAGAAGTTCCGCGCTGGCTTGAGGCGAGTAGTTTCGTATGCGTTCGCCAAGTTGGAAATAGTCGCCCGCTGTTCGGACGTCTAAAGTGTCGGCCAGCCACTTCACGTCCTGTACGCTGCCGGCAGCACTATTTGCTTTCAAGTAACGATCGAGAAGCACCGAATCAGACGGATTGGCCCGTATGTCAGCTGCTAAATCATCCAGCACCTCGCCCGCGGTACCTGACCTGACGCGCAGCCGTACTCGCTGCATCAGCCATTCCAGATTTCCAAGCGAACGTTTAGCCAACCACGCGTCAAGCTCTTTCGGGTCGCCGTTGCTGCTCCAGAGTTTGACGAACTCTTCAGCTCCATTGATGTCATCAGGACAAAGTCGTTCGTAGTACAAACGCCGTGTGCCAATATCACCCGCGGCAGCGTTCCGGATTAGCAGTCTCAAATCATAATCAACCGGACACTGCCAGTTCTCAGCAGATGCCAACTGTTCTAGAGTCTTGCTGAACCGCGATGTTTGGCCGGCCCGATCATAGATAAGGAGGCGTCGAAGCAAGGAAGTAACTGTCGAAGCTTCCTCGCTATCCAGTTGCCTGGTTACGTCGTTAATGTTTTTGTCCAGTAGCAGAAAAGTGATTTCGCGCTGAAGCTCATCAGCGAATTGATAGCGTGGTTTTTCCTGACCCGCAGCGTTTAGAACCAATGTGAGGCAGGCCAGACAAATAAGCAGGGTCTTGTGCATAAGCAACCTAACAGGGGTCTAACGCATTAACGAGAGTACCAAAACTTACGGGGCGCCTGTTAGATTCGATCCGATTCAATAAACGTTGTCCTGTGAAACGCCTTGCTAAGTCGTTGGCGAAATGTCAGGACGGTTGATGTATCCGTTGCACAAGGTAAACTCGTCTAACCCAGGACCCGGTCAAACACAATGAGTTTCATAAGCTGAGTTCAGAGAGGGTTTACGTGTTAGCAGAGCGCACGGTTCCGAGGTGTGAAGAATTGGACCATCGGTGACGAGCCATTTCAACTTTTAACGTTTTTAGGCGGGTTTTGCGAAGTGTGAGGAGCTAGTAGATCTTCCCTAGCTAAACGCTCATTTTTCGAAAGCGATATTGTCGACCACGACCGTGCCGTTCTCGATTACGCACTTATCGCACGTCACACCGATCTGCACTGAAGTCAGTTTCTTCAAAACGTCGCGCTTCAAATCCAAACGCGTGGCCCACTCCGGTTGAGTGAATGAATCGAGTTTAAGTTTGTAGGTATTGAAGCCCTCCTGCACGCGGAGGTTAGCCATCGGATAGCCGCCATCCAGATTTGCACCATAGCCGCGAGTAATTAATTCGAGGCGGATCATTCGAGGTCCCTTCGCGAACAGTCGGAACGTGATGTATTTGTATTCGCTAACGTCGTCGGCCACGAGTTTCCCGTCTTTGTCCGGCTGACCAAATACTTCGATACTTACTCCCTGCCACTCGTTTGGTATTCGCATTTCATAATCGAACGCGGCGGCTCGATCTTCGTCAGTGACTCGCGCGAGTGCTGGCGCGGGAGGGTCTGTGTTTTCCATTCCACGGAATTGCGGGGGATTGGCGGAATTCTGTGAATACCGATTTAAGCGAGTTTGGCCGCCGCGTTTACTCACCGGCCGGCCGTTTTGTACGTTCTGGAAGTCAGCGTAGATAAGTTTCGACTCGTTCGATGCGTCAAGCTTTGACGAATTTTGTGCAGCGAGTGACGGCGCAAAGAATAGCAACAGAGTTGCTGTCAAGAACCGACGCTTCATCGCGTCTCCTTTCGTGAATAAAATCTTCTTAGTCCGACTGCTTTATTGCCAGGTTGGATTATGGCTGTAAGGGCGACTCCCTAGTTTCAATTCGTGGAGAGTTTATCATTTTATCCAAATTGGCGACGCGGCTACGTTCTCTGGTTTCAAAGAAATTGTTATTTTAAGCCCTACTGAGAGTTGAGCGCTGCGTCCACAAATGAAATACGGCCACCGTTAGCGGTAGCCGTAAATAATTGATTTAACTGGTCGGGGCGAGAGGATTCGAACCTCTGACCTCACGGTCCCGAATTATAAGCGCGGCAAAAACGTAAGTATTTGCCTTTTCGAAAGTTGCAGCCACCAAGGAATTTCGAGCATTTTTGCATCCCTTCACATTCTTTACCATCCGTTATCGGTTGAGTGCTGAGAATTCTGTCCACAAATTGGCCACACGTTGTTCCTGCACCCGGATGCTTTGG
>JAICQI010000785.1 GCA_025937955.1 Pyrinomonadaceae bacterium | reverse complement strand
GGGGCCAACTCCTCAAGGGCCCGTGCCCCCCCTGCCCGCTCACCCTCCCTGGCACGGGGCAACTCCCCACCCGCGGCCGCGGCGGTCCGCCGCACCACCACCCTCCACTTGGGGCCCCGACGCTCCCGCGATACGGTACTGCCCCGATCCAGGTAAAGTTCATCGATCATGGCTGAAACGGCAAATTACGTCTTCCTCCCGTGGGTGCGACAGGGCGCAGCGTCCGGTATCAAGGTCGTCGATGGCACGCCTAATCAACCCGGCGTTGTCTCTGTCTCCGTCAAGGTTCACATCAACAACCTTCCCGACCCGGTGGGCCAAACGGTCAGACTGTATGGACCAGGCGATGTAACCGGCATTGATCAGCAACAGATCGTGCGCACTGAGCCGCGCCATCTCTCATTCGATTTTGAACCAAATTATTTCCCGGCACTCGAATTCGATCGGCCCGACTTCCCGTGGCTGCTCACTCCGGCAAGCGCAAGTACCGCCGGCACGTTGCGTCCATGGATCTGCCTGGTGGTCGTCAAGAAACACAATGGCGTTACGCTGCAAACAGGCGGCAACCAAACCCTTCCAAGACTCGAGATCAAAACGCCCGCCAAACCCGACGACGAACTTCCCGACCTGGCAGAATCATGGGCGTGGGCTCATGCACAAGTTGCCGGTAGCTCGCCCGACACCGCTGCATTGCAAAAGTCACTTGCGGGCGATCCCGCGTTGACCGTTTCGCGGTTGCTGTGTCCGCGACGCCTCGATCCACTGACGCATTACATAGCCTGTCTGGTCCCTGCATTCGAGCTCGGAAGAAAAGCCGGGCTGGGTTTGCCGATTCAACGTGATGAAGAAAAGGAATTGAAACCCGCCTGGGAGCGCGGAGCTTCGCTGGTGCTGCTGCCGGTTTACTATCACTGGGAATTCAGAACCGGCACAAGCGGCGACTTCGAAGCTCTCGTCGGACTATTAAAACCCGCTGACTTGCGCGACATACCAAACTTAGGGAAGCGACAGATGGACATCGGCCGCGCCTTTGGCAGCAAACAGGTTGTGCCGGCAGGCACGACGCTCGAGCTCGAAGGCGCGTTGCGAATCCTGGATAGCCCAGCTGTCGATTGGCCCGACACAACGAAAACTCCGTTTCAAACCGAGCTGAAAAAAGTTCTCGACGAGCCCTGGCTCATCACGCAACAGGACAGCGGTGGAAAAGATCCGGAAGTCGCACCACCGATATACGGTTGCTGGCAGGCTGCCCGACACATCGTAAACATCACTGCCGCGCCACCTGCGTCATTAACATGGCTCGATGAACTGAATCTCGATCCAAGACATCGCGCAGTAGCTGCACTTGGCACGCAGGTGGTCCAAACTCAGCAAGAACAGTTGATGGCATCAGCCTGGGAACAACTGGGCGAGATCGAACGCATCAATCAGATCAGACGCCAGGCGCAACTGAGTCGCACAGTCAACATCGTCTTCTATACCAAACACTTCCAACGATTCTCTCCGGAAACGCTTTTGAAGATTACTGCGTCAGCGCAAGGACGCGTCGTCGTAGACATACCGAACACGAAAAGAGCACTGCTCTCGACGAGAATTTCGAATTCAGCAATGCCGGACCGCGCTCTTTCCGCACCCCTACGCCGTTTGGTCAGTCCGCGAAACACGATCAATACACGCTTCAAGAGCGATGCGGTTCGTCCGATCTCCATCCTGGGAAGACTAAACACGTTCACCCCGGTAACCGCGTTTCAAATGCGTGAAGTTAATTTAGTAAAGCTTGATGACGTGGCGAGTCAGGCTGGACCACAAGGCAGCAGGTTGAACGACGTTGTCCGTTTCGCGCGCGTGGCGCCGATGCTGGGATCTGCTCCGAAACTCGGCAACGATTTCACCATCGCTCCCGAAGGAACAATACGCACTCTGCCGAACTTCGGTCGCGGTGCAACGGGCAACGGTAAAACTGCGGCTGCCTTTCGCGCTGCTGCAAACGACCTTCAGTCGCACCTTTTGCAAAAAGCTTTTCCACCGCCCAAACCTGCTGCGCTAACCGTGATGAATCTAGGTGAGATCGGCGCGTCGTTACTGAAAAGCATCAATCCCGAAACCACCATCAAAGCACGAGTTGACGCTTCGCTCGTTATGGCGAGTGACACGAAGAAGACTGACGATCCGCTCGAACCGATAATGGACGAGCCGAAGTTTCCGCAGCCGATGTACGAAGCGCTGCGGGACCTCTCTCAGGATTTTCTCTTTCCTGGTTTAGAGCACGTGCCGCCAAACACGGTCGCGTTGTTGCAGCCGAATCCGAAGTTCGTTGAATCGTTCCTCGTCGGACTGACCACCGAAATGGGTCGCGAACTACTCTGGCGCAATTACCCGACAGATCAACGGGGCACTTACTTTCAGCAGTTCTGGGACACAACTGACGAAGGCAATGTTGACATTGCACGCATCACGGATTGGGGCAATCGCAAACTTGGTGAGAACAGTGCGACCACCGGCGACACACTCGTGTTACTCATTCGTGGTGAGTTGCTGCGACGTTATCCAAACACCGTGATCTATGCCGCACCGGCGATCTTGCAAAACAACAAGTTGGCGCTGTCGCCCAACGCCAGTGAAGAACGCCATCCACTTTTCCGCGGCACGCTCAAACCCGATGTTACTTTCCTCGGCTTTACGTTGACCCAGGCTGAAGCGTTAGGCGAGCCGCCGCACAAGCCCGAGGGCTGGTTCTTCGTGATTCAGCAACAACCGACTGAGCCACGCTTCGGCATGGACGAGGCGAAGTTTGATGGCGGGGCGCCGTCGAAACCTGCGACCTGGTCGGATCTGAGTTGGCGACATCTCGCCAACACCGAAGAAGAGTTGAAGCAGCTGTCGCATGCCACACTCAACTCGATCAAGAAGCAGTTTCCGAACATCGACAAGGAAAAGATCGACAACGCGAGCTGGGGCAGGAACTCCGCTCACCAGGCTTACATAACGCTGCAACGTCCGGTACGGATCGCTATTCACGCGAGCGACATCATTAAGCACTGACATGCAAGCTTTGCGAGGAATCGATGCAGTTGAACTAGGGCGCCTCCT